>CALMBJ010000036.1 GCA_937860175.1 uncultured Actinomycetes bacterium | reverse complement strand
ACCACTTGGTGCACCCGCACCTGGTGTATTTGATTTATATGGAGAGTTTGATGGTGCGCCACCTGGACGTGGTGTAAATCCACCACCACCTGCAGGACGTGGTGCACCTGGACGTGCAGCAAAACCTGGACGAACAGATCCTGGACGTGAACCGGCCATTCCTGGACGTGGTGCTCCCTGTGAACCAGCCGGACGTTGTGGTGGGCGTGGAACTGCGCCACCAGTTGAAAATGGATTGTTACCTGGACGTGGTGCTGGTGCAGATGGCATTGGCACAGAAGGCGTTGCGCCACCGGCATTTTCAGCTGCACGCTCTGCAGCCTCATGCTTTGCAGCCTCTTCCTTATTTGCAATCGACTTAGCTTGCTCTAACTTGAGCGCCTCGATATCTACGCCAAGCTCTGCAGCTAACTCCGCCGCTTGCTCTGCGCTGACCTCGCCCTTTGGCTTTGCAGCTGCTTTCTTTGCCGCCGCCTTTTTAACAGGCTTTTTCTCCTCGACCGGTTTTGCATCGGGATACATTTCGATCAGCTTGCGCACAACTGGCGCTTCTACCGTTGATGATGCTGAGCGAACAAACTCGCCCATTTCTTGGAGTTTTGCAAGGACAACCTTGCTCTCCATACCGAGTTGTTTTGCCAACTCATGTACGCGGACCTTTGACACATTTCTCCTGTCTTGGCCCGCATTTCTCAAATGCAAGCCTTAGTTGAACGACCTCATAGTTCTAACGAGCTCATTTGAGTTTCATAACTTTCATATCCATTCGTTTGATAATAGGTAATGCTTAAACTAATTCGATTGAGCTTCTAGAAACTTCAGAAGTTCTGATACATCGATCGCACCATCTTGCGCCTTATTTGTTTTAAAGGCGTAAACAAATGCGTTCCGAGCTATCGCAACTTCTGCACATTCCTTGTGGAGCCAGGCGCCTCGACCTGCTGCGCCACCCTTGATATCTGGAATTACTTTTCCGTCAACCAAGACCACTCGAATCAATGCTGAAGGATTTGCCCGCTTGCGGCAGCTGATACAGCTACGTACAGGAAGGGTTAAATCCAACTGGCTCATGGTATCCAATGACTCCTCTTGATTCCTAATTGGCCTTTAAATTACAGCGCTGAGTCTGTAGCGGGAGCCTCTACTGTGTCTGGATGGATATCGATACGCCAGCCGGTCAAGCGTGCGGCCAAACGAGCATTTTGCCCATCTTTTCCAATAGCCAATGAAAGTTGGTAATCGGGAACAGTTACCTTTGCGCTGCGAGATGCTAAATCTGTGATCTCAACCTTGCTCACCTTTGCAGGTGCCAAAGCGGCTGCAACAAACTCTGCTGGATCTTCAGACCAATCAACGATGTCGATCTTTTCGCCGTGCAGCTCATCCATAACTGCGCGCGCACGAGATCCCATCGGTCCAATCAATGAACCTTTAGGACTTACTCCTGCGCGATGAGTTTTAACTGCAAGTTTGGTGCGATGTCCCGCTTCACGGGCAACAGCCATTATTTCAACGATTCGATCATTGATTTCTGGAACTTCAAAGGCGAAAAGTTGTTTTACAAGTGCAGGATGAGAGCGAGACAACATAATCTCTGGACCTTTAAGTCCTTGCTTTACCTCTACGACAAAGCACTTAATTCGATCTCCATGTGTATAGACCTCGCCAGGAACCTGCTCCTGCGGTGGAATTCGTCCTTCTACTCGACCAAGATTTACATTGATCATCTTTGGATCGCGGCCTTGTTGCACAACGCCTGAAATGACATCTCCGACAGATGCGGTGAACTCTCCAACGATTTCAGCATCGTTGGTTTCGCGCATCTTCAGCTTGATTATCTGGCGGGCCGTTGATGTTGCAACCCTTGAGAAACCATCGGGTGAGTCAACTTCCTCACTGATGCGAGTTCCATCTTCTCCGAAGATCGGAACCAAAATTTGAATCTCGCCAGACTCTCGATCTAAATGAGCTCTTGCATGACGCTTTGCAGCATCTGTTTGGTTGTAGGCACCAAGGACAGCAATCTCGATGGCGTAGATCAAATCTTCAAGTGGAATATCTTTTTCTGTTGTCAGGGCAGCAAGTGCGGACATCTCTACATTCATTAGATCTCATCCTTACGATTGAATTCGATCTCCACTTGCGCCTTCTTGATATCAGCAAAAATGACCTCGTGAGTCTTCATACGACCCTTAATGTTTTCAATCAGGATCGCGCGGTTTTCATCAAACTCAGTAAGTCGTCCAGAAACCTCTGTGTCATCCCTTAAAGTAACTTTGACAATTCGAGTTAAGTTCTTGGTCCAGTGGCGAGGCAGAGTTAATGGTCGCTCAATTCCGGGAGAAGTAACCTCTAGGGTAAAGGCTTCTGTCAGTAATGGTGAGTCATCCAATAGGGCAGATATCTCACGACTAACCACCGTTACTTCATCAAGACTCAGTGGCTTCAACCCATCGACCATGCAGGTAACAATGCGGTGATTTCCCGGATTACTTGTGAATACATCCTCTAGAAAGAAGCCCGCATCTTCTACAGCAGGTCGGATTAAGTCGGCGATTGAATCTTTAAGGGCCACGAATCTCTTCTTTCTATTTAGTTGTGGCACAAGTGTAACGCAAGAAATTAGAAGGTATCAATTCCTACCTTGATAATCAGCGCAAGGGTAACTACCAGGAAAACTTTGCGGACCAAGGTTGATCCACCCTTGATGGCAAGACGAGAACCCAGGATCGCCCCTGAGATATTGGCTACTCCCATGATTATTCCTACCTGCCAAATAACTGCGCCGTTAAACCCAAAGACCATGATTGCGCCCACATTTGTTGCCACATTTACTACCTTGGCAATTGCGCTAGCTGTGATAAATGCGTACCCAAGAGATACAACCAGAATCAACATCAGGAAAGATCCCGTTCCGGGACCAAAGATTCCATCGTAGAAACCAATAATCGCTCCGGCTAGGGCTGCAATTTGAACTCTCTGCTTAGGAAGATGGCGCAGATTTTCATACTTACCTAAATCAGGTTTAAACCAGGTATAAATCGCAACCACGATCAAGAGCACCAGAACCATAGGGCGCATGCTGCTCGTTGGAATTTTAGAGGCTAAAACCGCCCCGCCCGCAGAGCCAAAAAATGCAGGCACTCCCATTCCCAAGAGAACCTTTGGATCAGGTTTGATCTGCTTGCGATACAAAGCCGCCGCTGTCGTGGTTCCAAAAACTGCAGAAAGTTTATTTGTACCCAAAACCTCAGCGGTTCCAGATTTAGGTAGACCGATTAAAAGTGCTGGTAGTTGAATTAATCCCCCGCCGCCTGCGATGGAATCGACAAACCCTGCGAAAAATGAGGCGGCAAGCAGAAATAGAGCGGTAGCAAGAGTTAATTCGTAAAACACAATTACTTCAGAAGTTCTGCGATCGCAGCAACGGCGGAGGAAAGTGCAACTTCCTTTTTATCTCCGCTCTTGCGAACTCGAACTTCAACATTGCCTTCAGCCAACGCCTTACCAACAACAACAATGACTGGGTTTCCGATGAGCTCGGCATCCTTGAACTTAACGCCTGGGCTTGCATCACGGCGATCATCTAGCATCACTGAAATGCCTTGAGCTTCTAAATCGCTGCCGAGTTTGAGCGCGGTTTCAAAGAGCAGCTCATCTTTACCAGCGGCGACGATATGCACCTTTGCTGGAGCAAGCTCTACTGGCCAATTAAGTCCGATCTCATCATGAGTTTGTTCTGCAATTGCCGCCACTGCGCGAGTTACACCGATTCCGTATGAACCCATAGTGACAACTTGGGACTTTCCGTTCTGATCCAAAACAGTCAGGTTTAGCGCCTGTGCATATTTACGACCCAGTTGAAAAATATGGCCGATCTCAATAGCGCGATCGATTACTACAGGTGTTGCACACCTGTCTCTTATACACATCTCCGAGCCCACGAGACAGG
>CALMBJ010000035.1 GCA_937860175.1 uncultured Actinomycetes bacterium | reverse complement strand
CGTGGGCTCGGAGATGTGTATAAGAGACAGGTGGCTGCCCGTTTGGGATCAGTTGCAACCTTTTAAATCAGGTCGTGCAGATGACACACGTGAAAAGAAGTATGTACTGGATATGTTCCCGTATCCATCAGGTGATCTTCATATGGGTCACGCCGAGGCGTACGCGCTTGGTGATGTAATCGCTCGTTACTGGGCGCAAAAGGGTTTCAATGTTATGCACCCAATTGGCTGGGATGCCTTTGGTTTGCCAGCTGAAAACGCTGCAATTAAGCGAAACTCCGATCCACGCATTTGGACCTATGAAAACATCGCTGTGCAAAAGGCATCAATGCGACGTTATGCATGTTCCTTTGATTGGGATCGCGTCTTTAACACCTGCGATCCCGAATACTACAAATGGAATCAATGGTTATTCCTAAAGTTCTACGAACGTGGTCTGGCTTACCGTAAAGATTCAGCGGTTAACTGGTGCCCAGGTTGCCAAACCGTTCTTGCAAATGAGCAGGTAGTTGCCGGACTTTGCGAACGTTGTGATTCAACGGTTACAAAAAAGAAGTTGAATCAGTGGTACTTCAAGATCACAGATTACGCAGATCGTTTGCTTGATGACATGGCACAGCTTGAAGGCAAATGGCCTGACAAGGTTTTAACCATGCAGCGCAACTGGATCGGTCGATCAACAGGTGCAAATGTTAAGTTTGAAATCGAAGGTCGATCTGAGCCAGTAACTATTTACACAACACGCCCAGATACTTTGTTTGGTGCAACATTTATGGTTGTTGCTGTCGACAGCGAATTAGCTGCAGAGCTTGTGCAAGGCACAGGTGTTGAAGCTGAGTTTGCAAAGTATTTAGAAACCATCAAGGCGGCAAGTGATATTGATCGTCTTGCAACAGATCGTCCCAAGAGCGGTGTATTCCTTAACCGTTATGCGATCAACCCAGTAAATGGTGAAAAACTACCGATTTGGGCAAGTGATTATGTGCTGGCAGATTACGGAACCGGTGCAATCATGGCGGTTCCTGCCCATGATCAGCGTGACCTAGATTTTGCCCGCGCCATGAAGTTACCAGTGCGCGTAGTTGTTGAAACAGGAGAAGAAGATCCAAACTCTTCAGGTGTAGCAACTGTTGGTGATGGCAAGTTGGTTAACTCAGATCTGTTAAATGGCCTCAACAAAGCCGATGCGATCGCTGCGATTAACAAGAAGCTAGAAAGTGATGGCAAGGGAGTTGCTGCGCGTAACTACCGTTTACGTGATTGGCTAGTGTCTCGTCAGCGTTATTGGGGCACGCCAATTCCAATTATTCACTGTCCATCATGTGGCGAGGTTCCAGTTCCTTCAGATCAGCTTCCGTTGACGCTGCCAGATGCTGAAGGTTTAGATCTCAAGCCAAAGGGAACATCACCACTTGGAGCTGCAACTGACTGGGTTAATGTGAAGTGCCCTCAGTGTTCAGCAGATGCAAAGCGCGATACAGACACCATGGATACCTTTGTTGACTCATCTTGGTACTACCTACGTTATGCAGATCCAACAAATGCAACTGAACCTTTCTCTAAAAAAGATGTTGATACCTGGTTACCGGTAGATCAATATGTAGGTGGAGTAACCCACGCAATTTTGCACCTTTTGTACAGCCGATTCTTTACCAAGGTTTTGAACGATATGGGAATGGTTGATTTCAATGAACCATTTACTCGTCTGCTAAACCAAGGAATGGTTGTTATGGATGGCTCTGCAATGTCAAAGAGCCGCGGAAATCTTGTGCGTTTATCTGATGAGCTAGAAAACCACGGAGTTGATGCGATTCGCCTTTCTATGGTTTTTGCTGGCCCTCCTGAAGATGATGTGGATTGGTCTGATGTTTCACCATCTGGATCGGTTAAGTTCTTAACTCGTGCCTGGAGATTGTCAGGGGATGTAACAAGCCCAGCTGGCGTTGATTTTAGTACCGGCGATCTAGCGCTGCGTAAGGCAACACACAAGGCGCTACATGATGCTGGTTTTGCTGTTGAATCATTCCGCTTCAATGTTGCCGTTGCCCGCGTAATGGAGTTAGTGAACGCAACACGCAAGGCGATTGATTCTGGTTGTGGAGCTGCAGATCCTGCGGTTCGTGAAGCGGTTGAAGCGATTGCGATCATGTTGTCACTTGTTGCTCCATTTACCGCAGAAGAGATGTGGGAGCGCCTTGGGCATAAGCCGTGTGTAGCCCTTGCTGGCTGGCCTGCAGTTGATGAGAAGTTACTCGTAGCCGATGCGGTAACAGTGGTTATTCAAATCAATGGAAAGATCAAGGATCGCATCGATGTTGCACCAACAATTTCGGATGCAGATCTTGAAGCGGCGGCGCTGGCTTTACCAAGCATCGTGGAAGCTCTGGCTGGTGCCACGATTAACAAGATCATTACCCGCGCACCCAAACTTGTAAATATCGTTATCAACAACTAGCTCAACCTTTGCGCTACCGCTTGTTGGCGCTCTTCACACTTGCCCGATGGAACAAATTCGGTCAGCTTATGAATCCCTTTCGCAGTGGTGGTTTGAGCTTCATTTTTCTCGTAACCAAAAGAGAGCACTCGCAGTTATTGCAGTAACTGTTCTTCTTCTATCTGTATTCGTGGTGGCTCGGGGCAACACCCAAAGTACGGCTGCTCCCGAGATTATTCCCGTAACAATCGCTGAGCCTGAAATATTTGTTGATGTTACAGGCGCAGTGAACAATCCCGGCGTTTACACCTTGTCAGGAAAATCTCGGGTGATAGATGCCATTAAGGCGGCGGGGGACAGCGCACCTGGTGCAGATTTGAGCACCATTAACTTGGCACGCATGCTCAACGATGGTGAGCAGATCTATGTCGATTCAATGGTGCTCAATAGCTCAGGTAAGCGTGTCAGTAAGAAAACTCCAACCGGGCCAATAAATATTAATCGAGCAACCGCCCGTCAGTTAGATGCACTAGATGGAATAGGGCCAGTAATTGCAGCCCGCATCGTTGAGTATCGCAAGGTAAATGGATCCTTTTTGAGTGTTGATGATCTTCAGAAGGTCAGCGGAATTGGTGCGGCAAAATTCGCTCAAATCAAATCAAAAGTTCGAATCTAATTGATTATCGAGCCCTTGCTTTAGGTGGGGCTCTATGGGCAGGAGCGCTTATTCAAAGCGCTGTTTCGCCCTGGCGAATATTTGCTTGCGCAGTACTTCTTGCACTCTTTGCCATTGTTAAGAGTAAGAAGAGGTTAACTCTGCTGCTACTCACACTCATGGTTGGTGCAGCTGCAATGTCAATGCGCCAAGCATCCCTTGAAGGCTCGATCATCAATGATTACCTCAATCAGGAGATCAAATTAGTAGCACAGATCAAAACCGATCCAAGTAAAACAGCAAGTGGGAATTACTCCTTTACCGCTCGTCTTTTGAGTTTTGAAGTACAGGACAAGAGTTTTGCTGTAAGAACACCGATACGCATCATTACTAAAAAAAGTATCGAGGCACTGCCAGGCCAAAGGATCTCTGTAGTTGCAACTGCAATCAAAAGTAAAGAGGCGCGAGTTGCTGCGCTCATCATTGCAAATGGCGATATCACTATCCTCACACAACCATCACCTTGGGCTTCAGGACTGGGTTCAATTCGAGAAGGGTTGCGCACAAACTCTGGCAGCGGTGATGCAGGAGCCCTAATTCCCGGAATGGTTTTGGGGGATACCTCAAAGCAATCCGACGAGTTCAAAGAAGCGATGAAGCGCTCTGGTTTGACCCACTTAGTGGCGGTAAGCGGTGCAAACTTTGCAATTGTTTCAACCTTTGTTTTGTGGTGCATGCAGTTTGTTATTCGAAGAAAAAGCATGCGGGTAGTAGCCACAGCTATCGCGTTGGTGTGCTTTATCGCTTTGGTGCGCCCATCACCATCGGTGCTAAGAGCGGCTGCAATGGCTGCGGTTCTCTTGACGG
>CALMBJ010000034.1 GCA_937860175.1 uncultured Actinomycetes bacterium | reverse complement strand
TACACAGAGTAGATCGTCGGCAGCGTCAGATGTGTATAAGAGACAGCTTCATGATTGAGCTTTTCACCAGTTACTCCAGCTGCAGCATTTGTAACTAATGAGATACCCAGAACTTCTGCCCCAAGTGCATGTGCTGCAATCGCTTCTGGAACTGTAGACATTCCAACAAGATCTGCTCCCATTGTTCGCATCATCAAAATCTCAGCTGGAGTTTCGTAAGTTGGTCCACGCCAATGAACGTACACACCTTCTTGAAGTGATGAATCCTCTTTTTTAACGATCTCTCGAATTCGCTTGCTGTAGAGATCTGTTAAATCAACAAATGTTGCACCCGATAGTGGCGATACAGCGGTTAGCGAGATGTGATCGCGGATCAAAACTGGTTGACCAACTGAGTAAGAGGTGTTTATTCCACCGCAAGCATTGGTCAAGATAACAACCTTGCAACCAGCCTTAACTGCGGTGCGAACACTGTGTACAACAGGTTCGATGCCCTTACCCTCGTACAAATGTGTTCGGCCTAAGAAAACAAGTGCGCGAAGTTTTTTTCCATCGCTTTCAATCTCATATGAACGGACCTTGCCAGAGTGGCCTTCAACCGCTGGGGCAAAAAATCCAGTGAACTCCTCTGCGTTGCACTCAAACACAGGTGTTCCAAGTGCATCAACGGCACTGACCCATCCAGAGCCCATAACTAATGCAACATCATGGTGTGCAATTCCGGTCTTTGCGGCGATTTCCTTTGCTGCTTGTTCAGCGGCAGCGATGGGGTCTTTATAGAGGAGTTCGGTCTGTGTCATGCGGCAATAATGTCACAAAGAGGGGTTGCGCCGCCTCTTACCGCATGCCCTTTACTTCAGGCCATGAGTAGCCAAGATTGGCAAAAGCTTTGCGAACAAAAGGCATAGAGATTCCGACAACATTTGTGTAATCACCTTCAATTGAAGGGATAAATGGAGAGCTAAAGCCATCGAGAGTGAATCCACCTGCAACATGCAATGGTTCTTCGGTGGCAACGTAATCTGCAATCTCTTCATCACTCATGTGATCAAAGGTAACTCGAGTCGTTATTCGATCAGAGATTTCAATATCTTTAGTGGTATCGATGATGCAATGGCCAGTGTGTAGCAAACCTGAATTGCCGCGGACTCGCATTGCACGCTCAGTAGCGATCTTGGCTGTTCCTGGCTTTCCCAGAGATTGGCCATCAAACTCAAAGGTTGAGTCACAACCAATGATGATTGCCGGAAAATCAATCTGCTCACGAACGGTGTGCGCTTTTGTAATTGCCAGAGCAATCACCATATCGGCTGGGGAGAGTGAGTTGAAAAACTCAGTCTCTTCATCTACATGGCTAACAATTATCTTTGGAGATAGTCCAGCTGACTCTAGAAGCCGACGACGGCTGGTTGATTGTGATGCTAAAACAATTGTTGTCATGGATATCTAACCTTCTGGCTCTGTATATGAAGTGACCTTCAGTACAGCGCTAACAGTATCGGTACATCTACGATAAGCCTGTGAGTAAAACCTTTCCAACGGTTGGCATTATTGCTGATGATGCTTTGGCTCAGATGTATCTGTCACCAGCTAGCTCCTTGGGTGTGGAGCTGGTCTTCTGTAATTCGCGGGATGCGGCTCAGGGCAATCTTGCACAATGTGATGTCATCACCATCGCCGAACAATCCAATGCGCTAGTTATCGCTAAAAAGTTACAGGCAGATGGTTTTGCGGTACGTCCATCTTTTGCAGCGCTCTCTTTTGCAAAGGATGAGTTTGAATCTAAGAGCGATCAGGAATCACACATTTGCGTGTTGGTTGCTCGCTCGCCACATGGCCAGGCGACAACTTGGGCACCAACCCAAGTATTCAAGGACAAGGGCAAATGGGTCATGAGCGTTACACCCGCACCTGAGTTGTCAGATCAATTACGAGAAAAGGCGCAACAATTAGCCTTAGATTTTTCTGCACAAGCAGAAGCGATAGGTGTAGTTGCCGTTGAAATGTCGATCAAAGGGCAAGAGGTAACAATTGTAAATGTAGAGATGCACCCGAATGCATCTGGCAACTGGACAGTAGATGGATCAATAACGACTCAGTATGAGCAACATTTGCGAGCAGTTCTAGATTTACCTTTGGGAGATCCTTCAATGTCTGCCAAGTATGTCGTTACCGGAAATGTTTACTGTGGCGAGAAAACCAATATGTATCGACCTTATTTACATCTAATGGCCCGTACACCTGCACTTAAGTTTCACCAGTACAAGAGCTCACTAAATCCAGGAGATTTAACTGGGCACATAACCCTTGCAGGAGATGATTTGGCCAAAGTGATCGAAGAGATTGAACATGCTCTTGCTTACATGCAGGCAGAGATTGATGAGTAAAAGCTAGCGCGCGCGATACTCAATCGCTGGACAACGATCCATAACGGTTAACAAGCCAGCTGCTTGTGCACGTGCTACAGCCGCTTCATCAATTACATCAAGCTGCAGCCAAACCGCTTTCGCGCCAATAGCGATCGCTTCATCAACGACTGAACCAACTAATTGTGAGTTAACAAAACAATCGACAACATCAACTTGTACTGGTATTTCAGCCAAAGATTTGTAACCGATTTCTCCATGTACAACCTCAGCCCTTGGGTGCACCGGAATTATGTGATGACCTTTATCTTTTAGTAATTGAGCAACGCCAAAAGCTGCACGTTCAGGGTTGTTTCCAAGTCCGACAACGGCCCAGGTTTTAAGTGCCAGGACCGCATCAATTGTCTCTTTGGTATTAATCGGTACGACCTAAAGCGTGGAACTTCCAACCAGCCTTACGCCATAACTCACGATCTAGCATGTTGCGTCCATCGATGATGATCTTGGACTTAACCAGCGGAGCAATCGCGGCAGGATCTATCTGTCGGTACTCCTTCCACTCTGTTAAGTGCAAGATGAGATCTGCATCCTTGAGGGCATCTGTGACAACTTCTTGGTACTGAAGGTTAGGGAAACGCTTGCGCGCAGGCTCAATACCTTGAGGATCATGAACAACAACAATTGCGCCAGCTGCCTGCAACTGTGCGGCGATATCAAGTGCTGGGGAGTCGCGCACATCATCGCTGTCAGGTTTGAATGTTGCACCCAAGACAGCGATCTTGTACTTGGTTAAATCCTCAGAAAGCTCACCACGTACAACATCGATTACGCGTTGGCGTGCACGAAGGTTAATTGCATCGATTTCACGCAAGAACTCAAGTGCTTGCTTAGCGCCAAGCTCTTCGGCACGTGCCATAAATGCACGAATATCCTTAGGAAGACATCCGCCACCAAATCCAATACCTGCCTGCAAGAAGCGGTTACCGATTCGTGGGTCGTAACCAATCGCCTTTGCCAAAACAGTGACATCGCCACCTGCGGCTTCGCAAACTTCAGCCATCGCATTGATAAATGAGATCTTTGTTGCAAGGAATGAATTAGCAGCAACCTTTACTAATTCAGAGGTTGGAAGATCTGCACGAATCCAAGGCGTTCCTAATGCGATAACCGGTTCGTAAACCTCTTTTAAGATTTCCTCTGCGCGATCATTTGCAACTCCAACAACTAGTCGGTTGGGAGTCAAAGTATCTTCAACAGCAAAGCCTTCACGAAGAAACTCTGGATTCCAGGCAAGATCTGCCTGAGGTGCAATCTTTGCTAACTCATCACGTAAACCTTGTGCTGTTCCAACTGGCACAGTTGATTTGCCAACTACAAGTGATCCATCTTTAAGGTGCGGAGCAATCGCAGCAACTGCAGATTTCACATATGTTAGATCTGCAGCAAGACCATCTTTGCTTTGAGGTGTTCCAACACAGACGAAGTGAACATCTGCATCCTTAACCGCTGAAAAATCAGTCGTAAATGAAAGTCGTCCTGTTTTCATCTCTTGCTCAAGCAAGGTGTCTAAACCTGGTTCGTAAAAGGGCAACTTTCCACTTTGTAGCAGGGCGACCTTTTCGGGATCTGTATCCACGCCAACAACGGTGAAACCTAGAGAGGACATACATGCAGCATGGGTGGCTCCGAGATAACCGCAGCCAACTACCGAGAGAGTTAAAGTCATGCGGGAGAGTTTACTTCAGAGCCCCGCAAGGATTTTCATCAGCGGTACGAGTCTTAAATTTATCGATCACAGTTGGCTTTGCTGTCGTTGTTGATGAAGCCGAAGGTGATGGGGTTACCTCATCTGTACGGGGTAAATCCTCACGAATTCGATTAAATAGTTCTGGGGCGAGCTCTGAATCCCATGTCACAACCGATCCAACTCCGGGAACTCGTGCGTTGGTGTTTCCAAGTGGAATTGTCAGCGTACGGACATTACTTGAAGAGAGATTCTTCATCTGCTTTGCAAGGGTAAGTAGATCACTCTTGTTGAGCTCTGAATCAGTTTTTACAGTTGCGATGGCCGCATTAAAGAAGTTAACGAGCTTTACCGGATTAAGTAAAACACCTGTGCTTGTTACCTTGCGCAGTACAGCGCTCATGAACTGCTGTTGACGTTGCATGCGACCAAGATCGCCCATGCCATCAAAGTCTCGTGTGCGGACATACTTCAAAGCTTCGACTCCATTAAGTGTGTGAATACCAGCAGGTAGTACTAAGTGACTGCCTGGGTCATCAATGTCGCGCTTTGTACACACTTCAATT
>CALMBJ010000033.1 GCA_937860175.1 uncultured Actinomycetes bacterium | reverse complement strand
GGTAAAGAGCGCCCGCAACAAGCCTTTTCCTCGAAAATCAGGATTGCTCCAACAGCTACCTATCCAGCAGGTTGCACCAAAGTCACCATCTAGTACCTCGACAGACAACATAGCTACATCTTTTCCATCAATAGATGCAATCAAATAATCGTTTTTTACAAACTTTTCACGCCAAGCAGATTCAGTTTCTGCGCTTTCACCTTCTAATGTTCCTCCGAAGGCATGGCCACTATCCGTTAATGCTTCTAGGCGAATCGAGCGCAAACGTTGCCAATCATTTGGCTCTATAAGCTCAACGATTGGCTCTTTGCTCATGGCTTTATTGTGCCACTTGCAATTCGCTCGCGGGCAACCTTCATCGCAGGTGGTTCAGGCCCCAAAATTGCAAGGAAGATATCCAAACTAACTCGTGAGATTCGCAGCCAGATTTTTGAGCGAGGCTTTAGCCTTAAGAGGGCAAGTTCTCTTGGGTCCAGAGTCGCAATCGCTGCATTAGCAATAACTTTATAAAAGAACTTTCCTGCTCCCCCAAATGGTGGATTCAAGATGAATCGAACTACCTCATCGGTTCGAGCGACATGGGCTAGATCATTTGCTCTGAAATCATCCAGAGTTGCTTCAAGCTCAGCCACCGACATTGGAGCGTTTGTTAATCCAAGTGGCACCGCGCTCTTACTCCATTCGGCAACATACGCATCTGCACCTTTATCAATTGGATACTTAAGCGCCAGGTGAGCCTTTAAAAATGAATCGGTGAAGGCGCAATGAACCCACAGTAAAAACCTTGGATCTTTTGCTTTATAGCTTTGCGCATGACCTTGCTTGTCGGTGAACTTTCCTTTCACATGATCATGCATTGCGTTAACGCGTGCAGCCTCACGTTCAATAACCTCTTCTGCTGCAAATGTTGTAACTGTTAGCCATCGCGTTGTTCCTGCAAGCCGTCCTAGAGGATCAGTTTCATACCGTGAATGTTCAGCTACTCCAGATAGCGGTGCAGGGTGAGCGGCCTGCAACAACAGAGCTCGAACTCCCCCAACTAAAGTTGCGATGCAACCATGTACCTGCCACACCGCACTTTCTGGCCCAAACAAGCCAGGACCAGATCCGATGCCAATTGAATTCACCCAGTCTGGCCGACCATCTTTAGCGCCAGAGACGTTTTCTCGAAACTTGTCAGCTAATGGCTTTGTCAGCGGAAACTTATGGAATTCAAACACGATGCCAATCGTAGAAGCGATCTCAAAACTTTACCAATCGAGATTAATTGCCAAAGTTGGTTTTCTTGTAAGGCTTGCCTTTTTGATCGTATGTGATCCAAACACCAACTTGCTGACCACTTTTAAAGGATCCTGAGCGCATGATTACGCCATCTTTTCTAAACCACTTCCAATCACCATGAAGTTTTTCGGCTTTCATTTTTCCAATGGCTTTAAGAACTCCATTTCCGTAAAACTCCAAGTACTCACCGGTGCGCTTGGGATAACTTGAGTTTATCTGGCTGATTCTCGCCTTTATGATTTTTTTCAAAAGTGGCTTGGGAAACCTCTTGTCTATTGCAAAGTGAATTGAACCCTTGGTTTGCTCATATCCAGACAGCTCTTTAGCAAGCATCAAATTTGTTGAGCCGCTATATGGAAATACGCTGTTGTGCTTCTTGAATCCATCAAAACCAATAACTGCCACATCTTCAATCATGAAAGTGGGGATTCCATACTTGATAACTTCTGTAGCCAATGGAAGCTCTGCTGCAATCATTTCTCGTAAGTTTTCCAGAATTTGACGTTGCTCTAATTCAAAGTTTTTCAAATGCTTATCAACTTGCGCCTTGCTCATGCTGAGATGACTCCAGCTCCCAAAAGGATCAGAAGTAGGGTACCTAAGGTAATTCGATAAATGATGAAGGGCATAAAGCTTCTAGTTGAAACAAACTTCAGGAGCCAGGCAATGACTATGTATCCGACGATAAATGCAATTACTGTAGCTACCGCGGTTTCGGCAAGTGAAAACACATTGGAAGTATCTGATGATGAAAGCGCTCCTTGAAGTTGGTAAAAACCACTTCCAAAGACCGCTGGAACCGCTAACAAGAATGAGTATCGAAGCGCAGCCTCACGCTTGTATCCAAGGATTCGGCCCATGGCAATCGTTGCGCCAGAACGAGATACACCTGGCATAAGGGCTAGTGCTTGCGCGAATCCGTACAAAATACCGTGGCGATTAGACAGCTGATCTAGCGTGCGTTCTTTCTTTCCGTAGGTGTCTGCCAAACCGAGGATTACCCCAAAGACAATCAAAGTAGTTGCAATAAGCCATAGCGAACGAAGATTGTTCTCGATGATGTCGCTGCCTAGATATCCAAGTACGACGATTGGAATGGTTCCAATAACAATCAACCAACCCATTCGAGCCTGAGATTTGGCTTCACCAACTAGCTCTTTGCGTTGAACCGCTTGCCCGAACCAAGAGCGGAGTATGGCTGCAATATCTTTTCTGAAATAAATCAGAACAGCTAACTCAGTGCCAATTTGAGTAATCGCGGTAAAACGCGCGCCTGGATCTTTTGCACCATCCATGAACTCACCAAAAATTCGGATGTGGGCGCTAGATGAGATTGGCAGAAATTCAGTGAGGCCTTGAACTATTCCAAGAATGATCGCTTCGAGCAAGGCACACCTCCGATCCGCATGTAGAGCCCAATAGTAACGAGCAAACCCTCATTAATCGGCGAAAGGTATATTTAAGGCATGAAAGCAAGTCTGGCGCTTGAAGAGTTAAAGAGCTACGCAAAGACGAGCAGAGTTAGCGATCTTGCGCGCTTCTATCGAACAGGTCCTGGTGAATACGCTGAAGGAGATCTATTTCTAGGCGGAACCGTTCCTCAAACTCGATCAGTTGCCAAGAACTTCAAAGGCCTAAGTTTCGAGGAGCTGGATAAGCTTTTCAAATCCCCATTTCATGAAGCCCGTTTGTGCGCTGCAATTATTCTCAACCTACAGTTTAAAGCTGTAAAAACATCACAAGAGCGAAAGCAAATCTTTGATTTCTACCTAAAGCAAGTCCGTGCTGAAAGAGTTAACAACTGGGACATCGTCGACGTGTCTGCACCTTGGATGGGCGTTTGTTTAACAGAGGTTGAAGATCCAATGCCGCTGTTAATCAAGCTCTCAAAATCAAAATCATTATGGCAAAGACGTGTATCAATCATCCTTACTTTTGCCTTGATACGGTCAGGAGATTTGGCACCGACAATCATCATCGCTGAACTACTGCTAAGGGATAAAGAGGACCTGATCCATAAGGCTGTTGGTTGGATGCTTCGCGAATTAGGTAAGAAAGATGTGATGTTGTTGAGAAGTTTTCTTGCAAATCATTCGCATGAAATGCCCCGCACCATGCTCAGATATTCAATAGAAAAGCTTCCAGAAAGGGAGCGAAAGAAGTGGCTCGTAGAAAGTAAATAGTTGAAGATAGCAACTGCAAACTTTTTGCAAGTTGCACTCTGAAATTACTGTGTGTATTTTTCCCTTTGTAATTTAGTTACATAAAAATTCTTAGCGAGGGAGTAAACATGTTTTTTACAAAACGACGTGTTATCGACTTCTGCCGCGTTAACAGCACAAGCTGCTGAATTCACTTCATTTCCAAAATCTCTTTTCTTTTTCAGCTATGCCCAAAATTTCAATTCAAACAAAGGATAATTATGTTTAAAGCTAGAAAAATCTTGGTAGGTGCAATCGCACTGACTCTCTTGGCATCATTAGGCGTTCAGACATCTAACGCAGCACCGAAGAATCTCTCTCGAGCAGTTGCTCAGGCGGATTGGCTAGAGCAAAACCTTGACAACCCAAAGGTTCGAATTATTGAAGTAAGTACCGAGCCAGGTTTGTACGAGCGTGGACACATCAAGAATGCGGCAAAGATTGTTTGGCACACAGACCTGGTCGATACCGTGAATCGCGATATCGCATCAGCCCGAAAGTTCCAGCAGCTAGCTCAGAGAATTGGCATCAACCAAGACACAACAATCGTTCTGTACGGTGATAAGAACAACTGGTTTGCAGCATGGGGTGCATGGTTGTTCAACATTTACGGTGCCAAGGATGTCCGTATTCTTGATGGTGGCCGCGTGAAGTGGGAAAAGGATGGCCGTGCCCTAACGACCGCTGTTCCAACATTCAAGCAAGGAAACTTCACAACTCGTGTTGCAGATAAGAGCCTTCGTGCGACATTGCTCAAGGATGTACTTCCAGTTGCGAAGAAGCGAGTAAAGGCAGATCTGATCGATATCCGCGGAGCAGATGAGTTCAGTGGAAAGATCTTTGCTGCACCTGGTTTCCAGGAGCTTGCAGTCCGTGCAGGACACATTCCTGGAGCGATCAATGTGCCTTGGGGACAAAATGTAAATGCTGATGGAACCTTTAAGTCTGTTGCAGAGCTAAGAAAGTTGTACGCAGACAAGGGCGTTGATGGAAAGCAAAACATCATCACTTACTGCCGAATTGGCGAGCGCTCATCCCTTACATGGTTTGTGCTCAGCGAAATCCTTGGCTACAACGTTAAGAACTACGACGGTTCTTGGACTGAATACGGAAACACTGTTGGTGTGCCAATTAGCAACCCAGCAGGAACTATCTGGGGTAACTCCTAATTAATAGCGATCAATTGCAGAGTAACGGCCTCGGTTCGAC
>CALMBJ010000032.1 GCA_937860175.1 uncultured Actinomycetes bacterium | reverse complement strand
ATCTACGGACATGATTCAGATCTAGCTGTTTTATCATCAAGTGGTTTGCGCAAAGGTTCACGGTACGTCGTTCGAGTAATCAATGAAGGTGATGCTCTTGCGCGTCAAACAGGTTTAGTCGATACCAATGGGCGTCCAGTTCGCGGGTTGCCACCACAGGTCGTGTCAGCTGCGATCTGTGATTCAGAGGCGGCATGGCGTGGTGCATTTATTGCACATGGCTCATTAACTGAACCCGGAAGATCATCCTCGTTGGAGATCACCTGCCCAGGCCCAGAGGCTGCCCTGGCACTAGTTGGTGCGGCGCGACGTTTAGGAATTGTTGCAAAGGCCCGTGAAGTCCGCGGAGTCGATCGTGTTGTCATCCGTGATGGCGATGCGATCGGAGTTTTGCTCACCCGACTCGGTGCACATGAAAGTGTGATGGCCTGGGAGGAGCGTCGTATGCGACGCGAGGTTCGTGCAACTGCAAACAGACTTGCAAACTTTGATGATGCAAATCTACGTCGTTCTGCTCGAGCAGCTGTTGCAGCGGCGGCACGTGTACAACGTGCAATGGAGATTCTTGGTCCAACAATTCCAGATCACCTCAAAGAGGCAGGGGAGTTGCGCATCAATCATGGACAGGCATCGTTGGAGGAGCTTGGCTCATTAGCGGTTCCACCTATGACCAAGGATGCGATCGCCGGTCGAATCCGTCGCTTGCTTGCTATGGCTGATAAGCGCGCCGCAGAGCTTGGAATTCCCGACACTGAGAGCGGCCTCTCACCAGATTTGCTCAATTAACTTCACCATACTGAAGCTTTTGATGCAGCCTTGGCTGGTAAGGTTCTACCTAAGCCCCCAGCGTTGTGGCAGTTTTTCGAACCACCAATAGCTGGGCTTTTTCATGCGCCCCATTAGTAGCAAGGACACTTTCGTGATTAATGTCGGAATCAATGGTTTTGGACGTATCGGTCGTAACTTCTTCCGTGCCTCATTGACTAACCCAAATATCAACATCGTCGGTATCAACGACCTCACACCAAATGAGACTCTTGCCCACCTTTTGAAGTATGACTCAATCCTTGGTCGTCTCGGGCTAGAAGTTACTTACACAGATGATTCAATCACCGTTGGCGGCAAGACAATCAAGGTTTTCTCAGAGCGCGACCCAGCAAATCTTCCTTGGGCTTCAGTTAAGGCTGATGTTGTAGTTGAGTCAACAGGAATCTTTACCAAGGCTGCAGATGCGCAAAAGCACATCACAGCGGGTGCGAAGAAGGTCATCATCTCTGCTCCAGCAACTGATGAAGACATCACGATCGTTATGGGTGTAAACCACACACAGTACGACGGCTCAAAGCACAACATCATTTCAAACGCTTCATGTACAACAAACTGCCTTGCCCCTATGGCCAAGGTGCTTCAGGACAACTGGGGAATTGTTAAGGGCTTGATGACAACTATTCACGCCCACACAAATGATCAGGTAATTCTCGACTTCCCACACAAGCATCTTCGTCGTGCACGTGCAGCGGCAACAAACATGATTCCAACCTCTACGGGTGCGGCAAAGGCGATCTCTCTCGTGCTTCCAGAGCTCAAGGGCAAGCTTGATGGTTACGCGATGCGTGTTCCAGTTCCAACAGGATCTGCAACAGATCTCACCGTTGAACTTGCGAAGGAGGCAACAGCTGCAGAGATCAATGCAGCGATGAAGGCCGCTGCAAATGGCCCACTCAAGGGATTCCTTTCTTACACAGAAGATCCAATTGTTTCTTCAGATATCGTGACAGATCCTTCATCATGTATCTTCGATGCAGGCTTAACCAAGGTAATTGGCAATCAGGTGAAGATCGTTGGTTGGTATGACAATGAGTGGGGTTACTCAAACCGTCTCGTGGACTTGATTGATTACGTCGGCAAATCTCTGTAATGCCAGATCTTTCAACAATTGATGTAGCAGGAAAGCGGGTCTTTCTGCGTTGCGATCTTAATGTTCCTCTAAAAGAGGGTGTCATTAAAGATGATGGGCGTATCAAAGCCTCGCTTCCTACTATTCAAGCCTTACTTGAAAAGGGTGCATCCCTAGTAATTGCAGCACACCTTGGACGACCAAAGGGTGAGGCAAAACCTGAACTCTCACTCGCACCAATAGCAAAGCGTTTATCTGAGCTGCTTGGAAGTGAAGTGAAGTTCACCGGCCAGGTAACGGGAGCATCTGTCACAACAGCAGCCCAATCACTCAAGGCTGGCGAGATTCTGCTACTTGAAAATATTCGTTTTAGCGCTGCCGAGACCAGCAAAGAAGAGTCTGAGCGGGCAAGCTTTGCTGCAGAGCTTGCGCAACTGGCAGATTTCTATGTAGGTGATGGTTTTGGTGCGGTGCACCGCAAGCATGCATCTGTCTTCGACCTACCAAAACTTCTTCCACATGCAGCAGGCAAGTTAGTCGCCGCAGAGGTTGAGGTATTAAAGAAGCTTACGCAAAATCCAGAACGCCCTTACGGTGTTGTACTTGGCGGAGCAAAGGTTTCAGACAAGCTAGGAGTTATCGAAAACTTACTGGGCAAGGTCGATGTTTTAGCAATTGGCGGAGGCATGGTCTTTACATTCCTTAAGGCTCAAGGCAAGGAGATCGGTACATCACTTGTTGAGGAAGAGATGCTTGATGTGGTTACTGGATTGATTGCAACTGCAGAAAAGAATGGGGTAAAGCTTTTACTTCCAACAGATATCGTAGTTGCGCCGACATTTGCTGCAGATGCCACACCGACCTTGGTCTCTGCAGATGCAATTCCAGCCGATCAGATGGGCTTAGACAT
>CALMBJ010000031.1 GCA_937860175.1 uncultured Actinomycetes bacterium | reverse complement strand
GATTTCTGCCTGTCTCGTGGGCTCGGAGATGTGTATAAGAGACAGGCAATGGAGATGATGCGGGATATCGATGAGGACACAGTTAACTTCATTCCAAACTATGACGGTCGTTCACAAGAACCAACGGTTCTTCCAAGCCGGCTACCAAACCTTTTAGTTAATGGCTCTGCAGGTATCGCTGTTGGTATGGCGACAAATATTCCACCGCACAACCTACGTGAAATCGGCGAAGCGGTAATTTTCTCACTTGAAAACCCTGAGATGAAGCAGGATGAACTTCTTAACCAATTACTTAAGATTGTTAAAGGACCAGATTTTCCTACAAAGGGTTTAATTGTTGGTCGTACCGGAATTGAAGAGGCGTACCGCACTGGTCGTGGATCAATCACAATGCGCGCGGTTGTTCAGGTTGAAGAGATTAATAAGCGCACCTGTCTTGTAATTAGCGAACTGCCTTACCAAGTTAACCCAGACAACCTTGCGCTAAAGATCGCAGAGCTTGTTAAAGATGGAAAGATCAAGGGAATCGCAGATGTTCGCGATGAAGGAAATGAGCGTTTAGGTCAACGTTTAGTAATTGTGTTGCAGCAATCAGCGATCGCAAAGGTTGTGCTTAATAACCTATACAAGCAAACACAACTACAAGACACCTTTGGTGCAAATATGTTGGCACTTGTTGACGGTGTTCCTCGCACATTGCGTCTTGATGAGTTCATTCGTTACTACATCGAACATCAGATCGAAGTAATTGTTCGTCGCACCAAGTACCGCTTAGCGGAAAAGGAAAAGCGCGCACATATCTTGCAAGGCTACTTAAAGGCCCTTGATGCGCTAGATGCGGTTATCGCCTTAATTCGTGCATCAACCACACCTGAAGAAGCCCGCACCGGTTTGATGAAGCTGTTATCTGTTGATGAGATCCAAGCTAATGCGATCTTGGATATGCAGCTGCGTCGTATTGCGGCGTTGGAACGTCAAAAGATTAATGATGAATATGACGGCTTAATGGCTGACATTGTTGAGTTAAACAAGATTCTTGTAAGCCCTGAAAGACAACGTGAAATTGTTAAGACAGAGCTTGCAGATTTAGTTGCAAAGTATGGCGATGAGCGCCGCACACAGATCATCGCAAGTGAGGGTGATTTCAGCGCCGAAGACTTAATTCCAGATCAGGATGTAGTTGTAACAATTACTCGTGGCGGATACTCAAAGCGCACCATGGCAGATCTTTACCGATCACAACGTCGTGG
>CALMBJ010000030.1 GCA_937860175.1 uncultured Actinomycetes bacterium | reverse complement strand
CCCCTGATCTGCAAGTCTTTGTCCATGATCTGCATGAATTGAATGAATCGGACCTAAAACACCACTTGCAACAATCTCTCTTACCTTGGCGTAGTGAGGTAAAAATCTCGCCCACATCGCTTCCATAAGCGCCACTTTATTTTTCGTTGCTGCATCAACCATCGCTTGTGCTTCTACCGCATTTACCGAAAATGGTTTTTCACACAGCACCGGTTTACCAGCATTGAGCGCCATGATTACATTGTCATGGTGTGCCGGATGTGGAGTGGCAATGTAGACAGCATCTATAGCTGGATCACTCACTAACTCTTCATAACTTCCATAAGCCTTTCCACCAAACTCGGCGGCAAAGTTTTTTGCATTGGCTATGGAGCGTGAACCAACCGCACCGATTGAGTGCCCATCAAGGAGTGCGAGATCCTTTGCAAATGCACGGGCGATTCCACCAGGACCCAAGATTGCCCATGAAAAATTACTCACAAGGTGGCTCCATCATCATCTCGATTATTTTTGTGGAACCAGCGGGTAATCGCATTACGTGCAGATTGAACAAATCCACGTGGTGATTGAGATGGTGGATTGGGTTGAACAAAGCCTTCATTATCGATGCGATCTAGATCATCCAGATATGTGGTGGGGGCGGATTGGTCGAGATTCAAGCCAGAGACAATCGACTCAAACTCTGAGCGGATTAGCTCCTCTTCATCAAAGCCATCTGCGTCTTTTCTCTCTTTACCCACCCTCAGATAGTGTCATAGTCGTCAATAGCCACTAAATTAGACCCGTGCTCAACAACCTGCCCTATGGAACCCTTCGGGCATTTTTGACCCCATTTTTAATGTTGGCCTTTAGACCCAAGGTTCGCGGTCTGCGCCATGTTCCTGCAAAGGGGCCGGTGATAATCGCCTCCAACCATCTCTCCTTTAGCGACTCCATCTTTATGCCCATGGTTGTTCCCCGCAAAGTTACCTTCCTTGCAAAGAGTGAGTACTTCACATCTCCTGGACCAAAGGGTTTGCTCAAGAAGTTGACCTTTATTGCACTGGGTCAGGTTCCTGTTGATCGTTCAGGTGGTCGCCGCAGCGAAGCGGCTTTAATCACAGGATTAAAAGTTTTAGCTGATGGAGATTGCATCGGAATTTATCCAGAGGGTACTCGTTCTCCTGATGGTCGTTTGTATAAGGGACGCACTGGAATTGCACGTTTGGCAATTGAATCTGGTGCACCTGTTGTGCCGGTAGCGATGTTTAACACCGACAAGATTCAGCCAACTGGGAAAGTTATTCCAAATGTAAAACGTGTTGGTATGCACTTTGGTGAGCCGATGTACTTTGATGGTGACTCAACCGATCTGCAACATCTTCGTGATGTGACAGATCAGATTATGAACACCATTCAGGCGATGTCAGGCCAGGAGTACATAGATATCTATGCACCAAAGAAGGCAAAGCTTGGCGAGGAAGAGGATTAATCCAAAGCGTTACGTGCAACTAGGTAGTTGCAG
>CALMBJ010000029.1 GCA_937860175.1 uncultured Actinomycetes bacterium | reverse complement strand
CGACGTTCAAACGTTTAGTCGCATCACACCATTTCATTAAGTGAACGCACCGCTAATTCGCTCAATAGTGCAGTTCCTCGATAGAGCACTGAATCATCAAACATCGCACGTGGCGAATGGTTAACCTCAGACTTTGTAAAATCTTTATCAACTGAAGCACCCAAGAACACATAGGAACCAGGGACTTCCTCTAACACACGTGAATAATCCTCTGCACCTGCGATCGGGTGCGGCATATCCATATACCCATCATTGCCAAATAGTTCAGCTGCAACTTTGCCAACAAATTGTGCATGCGCATCGTTGTTCGCGGTCACTGGATACTGCTCAACAACTTTAACCTCAGCCTTTAAGCCGTAGCCCTCTGCAATTGATTCACATAGTCGGACCGCCTCAGATTGAATCCGAGCTCTATTTTCTGGTGAGAAGGTTCTGATAGTTGCTTGGAACTCTGCAGTATCAGGAATGATGTTTGCCTTAGTACCAGCGTGAAACTGACCAACGGTAATAACCACTGGATCAAAGGCGCTAAATGAACGAGTAATTAGAAGCTGAAGAGCGCTCACCATTTCAGCAGCAACTGGAATTGGATCCTTGGCGGTATGAGGTTGTGAACCATGTCCACCCATGCCGACAACTGTTACGTGCAGTTCATCGCTTGAGGCCATCATGGTTCCAGGCTTAGTAGTAAATGATCCTGTTGGAATTGAAGATGACATCACATGCAGGCCGTAAGTTGCATCAGCTTTTCGCCCGCTTGCACTCAAGACACCTTCCTTAATCATGTGCCCTGCGCCATCAAAGCCTTCTTCTCCTGGCTGAAACATGAAGACAACATCGCCATTAAGTTGTGACTTGTTCTTTGTCAGCAACTTGGCTGCACCAATCAACATCGCAACATGTAGATCGTGGCCACATGCATGCATTACGCCATCAATTTGGCTCTTGTATGAAATATCTGCAAGTTCAGTCACGGGTAAAGCATCCATATCGGCACGCAACAAGACAGTCTTGTCTGATTTACTTCCGCGCAGAACAGCGGTTACTGAACTGAGTGCCTTACCTGTTGTTACTTCAAGACCAAGGCCATCAAGTGCAGCCAGAATCTTTGCTTGCGTCTTAGGTAAATCCAATCCGATCTCTGGTTCTTGGTGAATGTGTCGACGGATGGCAGCTAAATCGCTTTGGATTTCACTTGCTTCAGTTAGAAAAGTACTCATTTCGCCTCCACGGATTGAACTCGGTGAGCGATCATAACTCGACTTTTTAGGGTGTGTCTATGAGTTTATTGGAACCAACAAAGAGGTGGATTTTCCGACTAACTGCTCTTAGCCTAAGAGTTCATGCCGGCTGATAAAGACCATAGACCTGCAACGGTCAATAGAACCATGAGGAAAAGCATCGGATATTGGGATTTGATCGCCTCTTTATGGTTCCTTGCAATCTCCAAAGCACGATCATGCGCATATGCCAATCCAAGGACGTGTCCTACAACAATTGCAATGGTCTGCACCGCCCAAATAACTTCGGCGGAAACCAATTGGAAATTAATCCTGCTATCTGAAGTACCAAAGAGATTCCATCCAAATCCGAAGGGATCGGAGGCTAATCGAATCAAATCTTGACTTTGGAAGACAAAGAGCGTGAAGTAATGCGCAACAAAGTAGGCGAAAGCAATCGGAATCATTGAGTGAGCAAAAGCAACCGCAACTCTTCCGGCACTTGTGTACTTCCAATTTGCAATTACTCCTGAGAGATAGGAACAACTCTCAAATAAAATTGAGAAAACTACTAGTGATCCGATTAAACCAATCGTTCCGATCAATACGCCTGCTTGGAAATCATTGAGTCCAAGATCAATAAGCCGCTCGCTAGCTGCGATATCACGTAACGTCCAGAATGAGCTTGTTGATAGGCCGTCATAGGTAACCGTTGCTATCAAAACAGAAATCAATCCAACGACGCCTGGCT
>CALMBJ010000028.1 GCA_937860175.1 uncultured Actinomycetes bacterium | reverse complement strand
TTCTGCCTGTCTCGTGGGCTCGGAGATGTGTATAAGAGACAGCTGTGCCGCCGCCTGTAAAGGATCGGGTTTGGATAGAAACAACTGAAGGCAAAACTCTTTGTGCGGTGCCCGCAACAGAATCAGGTGCCCGCTCAATTGTGCTGGTTGATGACACAAGATTTACACGATTAAAGATAGAGGCACCTGATGCGTTAACACCCAGAATTCCGCCAGCAGCTCCAGCCAGCACCGCAATTAACGCGATACTTCCTTTAGAGTTTTTTGCCGCAGCATTTGCTTCCCACCAAGGGGCTGCAACTGGTGCAATCTTCTTACGCGGAAAAATCATGGTCGTATCTTCCTATAACTTCGTTGCTATTAGTAATCCATCGCCGACAGGGATTAATGAACTCACCCAATGATCTGTGTCGTTCTTAATGATTTTCCCAGCATCACGCAGGGCGACAGTGCGGGGGTCACGCTGGGCAGCATCACACACCTTGCCTCCCCCAAAGTAGTTATCGATAACCAGTGCGCCACCGCTTCGCAGAATTCGGTGGGATTCATTGATTACATAGCTTAGATCTTCAGGGTTATGGCGCAGTACAACTAAGTCATAACCACGATCGGTGAGCTTTGAAATCACATCTAGAACGGTGTTAGTAATTAAGCGATAACGATTTTGTGCAATATCAGCCTCAGAAAATGCCAACTTTGCAATTTGTGAATGTTCCATCTCATCATCAATTGATGTCAATGTTCCACTTGGAAGCATTCCATCAAACAACCATAAACTGCCAACACCTGAGCCTGTACCAACTTCAACAACTGATTGCGCCTTCAAGGTAGAAGCGAGGTACTTAAGAAATGCTCCAGCGCCTGGAGTTGTATCAACTGTTCCAAGCTCTACGCCACGAGCGCGGGCTTGCGACTTAAAGTGATCTTCAGGAATAAAGGTTTCAGCAAAGGTATGTGGATCTACTCTCATGATAAAGAGGTGATCCATTCTGTAAGAAGGCGTACTCCAAATCCTGTTCCGCCCTTTGAGTTCTCACCAGCATCAACTTCACTACGAGCTGTTCCGGCAATATCTAAGTGCACCCAGCGACGAGTTGCGGCAAAGTTTTCTAAGAACAACGCAGCGGTAACCGACCCTGCTGAAAACTTTCCTTTATCTGCGGTGTGATTCAAATCAGCGATATCGCTTCGAAGCGCTTCCTTGTAATCATCAACCAGCGGCATGTGCCACACACGGTCACCGCTTGTATCTCCGGCCTTTGATAGCGCAGCAGCAAGTGAGTTATCACGGGTGTACATCGCTGCATATTGACGACCTAGGCCAAGTGTTGCTGCACCAGTAAGGGTTGCAATATCAACTAAATAATCTGGATCAAGATGTGCATCTGCATAAGCCAATCCATCGGCAAGTACAAGGCGACCTTCAGCATCTGTATTGATTACTTCAACTGTTGTTCCACCGTAATGCTTAATGACATCACTTGGGCGTTGCGCGGTAGCTGAAATAGCGTTTTCAGCCATCATCATGAGCGCGGTTACGCGAACATTTGGCTGTAGCTCTTCGAGCGCAGTGAGAGTTCCAAGAATTGCTGCAGAGCCTGCCATATCGCTCTTCATCGCCATCATGGTGTCATATGGACGCTTGAGTGAAACTCCACCTGTATCAAAGGTAATTCCCTTGCCGACTAAAACCACATGTGGCAAAGCCTTTGCTGACTTCTTCTTTGATTTTGGTTGGTATGAAACCTTGATCATGCGTGGACCTGGCTTTGGAGAAGAGCCACCTACTGCACGTAATCCGCCAAACTCTTTAAGCGCAGCCCCAGCAAAGATTTCGACTTTAAGCCCTGTGCCCTTTGCAAAATCTTCAGCTTGCTTGCCCATCCAAGCTGGAGTCTTGATATTTGCAGGTGTGTGAATCAAATCGCGGGTTCGGCAGATCGCCTTTGCAATTGATGCAGCATCTTTAATCGCTTGTGCATCTTTGCTGCCAACCAAGATAGTTGGCTCCTCTTTCTTCTTGTCAGTCTTTAAATTCCAAACCCAAGCACCTAGCGCAATTGAGATTGCATGCGATTTAACTTCTTTGAGTACACATGCTGAGTAGACGGTTGTGCTCTTTCCGCGAACCTTGCGACCAACCGCTGCGCCGGCTGCTCGAGCAGCAGAGCCGCTTTGATCACCGACACCTACTAAAAAGATTCGATCAGTTTGTGAATCTGGGGCACTTACTGGAACTTCAAATAACTCGCCTGCTTTTCCAGTTGGAGAGAAGAAAGTTAACTCATCGACGAGGTTGAGGCCAAAGAACTTTTCGATCTCAGATGCGAGAGGGCCAACAAACTCAAAGTCACCATCGGTGTTCTTAAGGAAACCTAACGCTATGGAGTCTGCGTTAACCGCCTTTGAAATCTCAAGGGGCGCATTTTGTGGCAGTGCTGACATGATTGGTAAGGCTAGTGCCTACAGCGAGAAATTACTTCTTAACCAGAGCGACAGCTGCGTGAAGAGCTGCGCTTAAGTTGTTTGCTTCTTCGGCGTTCATTTCGACAACCAAACGTCCGCCGCCTTCGAGTGGGATACGCATCACAAGTGAGCGAGCTTCCTTTGTTACCTCCATTGGACCATCACCAGTGCGGGGTTTCATGGCTGCCATGTGGAGTCTCCTCTAAATCGTTGGTACTGCCGTTGTGAAGCAAGGGGGTAAGTATCTCGCACATAGAGCATTAGTGCGAAATCGAGATTGCGCTTAAATGCCCAGAATCGCGCTCAATCGGGACCTGCCCTGGCTAATAATTGCAGCCACTGAGCGTTCGGGAACCCCGAGCAAAGATGCGATTTCGGCGGCGCTCATCGACTTTAGGTCTGTCTCTTATACACATCTCCGAGCCCACGAGACAGGCAGAAATCT
>CALMBJ010000027.1 GCA_937860175.1 uncultured Actinomycetes bacterium | reverse complement strand
GCCTGTCTCGTGGGCTCGGAGATGTGTATAAGAGACAGATCCAGAAGAAGTGCTACCTACAACACCATTACCTACAACACCATTACCTACAACACCATTACCTACAGCACCATTACCTACAACACATAGGCAACTTTCCTCCTCCTGATTTCGCTTCAGAATGTATGCCTCAATTGATTTCATGACAGTTTGCGCATCCTCAGCAGGCAATATCGCTACAACGGTAGCCATGCCATCGGCCTCTGGATAAAAGGACACTCGCCTTGAATCTCGCGCACGATCCACAATCTCTTCAAACTCTTCAGGTGCAAGCTTTGCAATCGTTGTCTTTACCTTAGATGCAACTTGTCCAGGGGTGTGAAACTCAGCATGAGCTAATGCCGCTTGCTCAACGCGAAAGACCGCTTCCTCACTCAGGCCATTTTTGATCGCCGTCGCCGTTTCCTTCGCAATTACTGTGGCATGAGCTGCAGAGATTTCACCTGTAGATAGTGCTGAGATTGTGTTGGGTAGATGTCCAACTAATACACGGGCAACATCAATCCGATTTTGAGCAGTTGTTGGCGATAGTCGTAAAGCGGTAGCGATATCTTCACGCTCTTCATCATCCACGCTGCCAAAGATCCCGCTACTTTGATTTGGCTCTTCACCGGCGATTGCAACTAACGCCTCTTGCTTCCAGGCGTAGAACCAGGACTCCTGTCGATCTATTGCAGCTAAGTAATCAACCTTTCCCACAGAACTTAGGAAAAGAGGATTTATATCCCGAAGCTCTGTAATTGTCTTTAGCCCAGGTGTTGCCTTCAGCAACTCAGCAACCTCGATATCAAGTATCTCTGTTGGGATACGCAGCGCGGTTGTCATGGCCTGAACTATTTAGCCATCCACCGACAATTCCAAAAGTTATTCACAACTATCTCGTACCGCGCAATCTTGTAAAGCAGTTCCTCGAAATCCAGGGCCCTTATGTTTTCAGGTAACGCTGGCAAAGGGGCCGCTTTAGACAAAGATACGATTTCTTGGAACTCTTTACTTCGATTGAGCTTTAATCTGAAGGAAAAAAGGCAATTAACCTTCTTGGATCTCCGTGGGAGCACCGTGAACATCAAGAACTTCTGCAGCAGCAGGCTTAACATCCCCGCCCAACTTTGCACCCTCGCCACTGCGGTTTAGAGGAGTCTTTGGCTTTGCATCTTCCTTGTAAATCGCAGGAATGGAGCCTAAAAGACCCTTCTGGAAATCATCAAAGGCCTGCAGAACTTCACTCTTTGTATTCATAACAAAGGGCCCCATCCATGCAACAGGCTCTTTAATAGGTGCTCCACCAAGAATAAAGAGTTCAAGCGCTGGAGAACGTGACTCCTGCTGATTTGCAGCACGCACAACAATTGAATCACCATCTGCAAAGACTGCGAGCTGTCCTGCTTGCACAGGACGTGCCTCATCGCCAACAAAGCCATAACCACTCATTGTGTAAACAAGTGCGTTGTAATCCTTGCGCCATGGCAAGCGAAGCTCAGCACCTGCTGCAACTGTTGCATGCAGCAAGGTAATTGGAGTCTGTGTTGAACCTGGACCAAAGTGTCCATCAACTTCACCGGCAATAACACGTAACAAGGAACCACCATCAGCGGTTGTTAACAACGCAACATCCTTGGCGCGAACATCTTGGTATGCAGGAGGAGACCACTTCTTTGCTGCTGGCAAGTTAACCCACAACTGGAATCCGTGGAACAAACCACCTGAC
>CALMBJ010000026.1 GCA_937860175.1 uncultured Actinomycetes bacterium | reverse complement strand
TTGAACGTATGCGTGATTTAGTGGCATCTGGCCGCTATAAAGAGGTTAAAGAAGGCGGTTCAAGGGTTACATGAGCGAAAACTTTGATTCAGCACTCACCTACACCTCATACCTGGCTGTAGATGAGCTACTCAAACTCCAACGACCACTATCTACTGGACCAGAACATGATGAGATGTTGTTCATCATCATTCACCAAACATATGAACTGTGGTTTAAGCAGTTAATTCATGAGTTCCAAGAGGCACAACGTGCGATGGAGTCTGGAGATTCGCACTACGCGCTAGCTATCTTGGGTCGTATTCGCACCATTCTAAAGGTATGCGTAACTCAGATTGATATCTTAGAAACAATGACGCCACTTCAATTTAACGCTTTCCGTTCTTATCTTTCATCATCAAGCGGCTTTCAATCTGCGCAATTTAGAATGGTTGAAGCATTGCTAGGTCGTCGCGATGAAAAGATGGCAGGACATTTGCCTCCAGATATTCAAGAGGAGATAAAGAAGATCACAGTTAAGAACTCTGTCTGGGATTCAACCCTTGTTTATCTCTCCAAGCGTAATCATGTAATTCCGCAAGAGGTTTTGAACCGCAACAAATCTGAAAGCTACTCAGCTAATCCAGCGGTACAGACCGTGCTTCTTGATGTACATCGCAATGATCCTGAATCTGCAATGGTCTGTGAAAGGCTTGTAGATATTGATGAAGGTTTACAAGAGTGGCGCTACCGTCATGTGAAGATGGTTGAAAGAACTATTGGACACAAGATGGGATCAGGTGGATCAAGCGGGGTGGGTTATCTTTCATCCACTCTTTTCAATCCAAACTTTCCTGATTTGTGGGAGATCCGCTCTAGTTTTTAATCAGGCAATCCTGCGATAACAATCTCAGATAGCGCCTTGCGTACACGCGGAGCAACCTCACGATCAAAGGCGGGACCTTCTAATTGTTCAGCTGGTGCTTGTTTTCCAATAGCCATAATCACAATTGGGGTAGCTCCATTAAACAATGGCGCTGCTTTTTCATGATCAAAACCCGCCATTTGATGCACAACATAGCCACGATGATGAGCCTCGATAGTTAATTGTGCCGCCGCTAAACCGCAGTCATACATAAAGGTTGGAATCGCAGTGCCATCGGGTTGAGTTGGTGTTCCAGCGATTGCAACAAAGGCTGCTGCTCGCTTTGACCAGCTTTGGTTGAATGGAACTAAACAATCAAAGAGCGCAGTGAAGTTTGAATCACCGCGTTTTCCTGCGATTAAGCGCCAAGGCTGGAGGTTGTTAGCAGATGGTGCCCAACGCGCAGCTTCAAGGATTCCAAGTAAATCCTCTTTGGAAATCTCTGCGGTTTCATCAAGTGAACGAGGGCTACGACGCTCGGCAATGAGGTCGTGAATATCTACTGCTGTTTCGGCTCTGGTCATACTTACGAGCCTATCTTGAAATTAGCGATAGTGATAAATGAGAATTGCAACGATCGAAAACACTGCGCCACCTGCAACTAAAAAGTACTTAACCCAAGGTTTCATTCCGGTTCGCTCTGCAGCTTTATTTGCCATCTCTTTTGTTCGCATCATGATTCGGCCAGCCCAAGCAAACTCAGTTGCAAGAATTCCGAGTCCTGCAAGCAAAACCAAAATTCCGGGACCTGGAGCCACCAGCAAGATTGCACCGAAGACTGTGATTCCGCCACCGATTAAACCGATTGCTAATCGCCACGCTAGGCGACCGCCAGGGGTCTTTCTGATCCAATTAAGAAATTTCATTTTGTTTTGCTCACAAGCAATTTTTTGCCGTATGCGGCATCAGCGATCTCTTCGCGTCGCTTGCGATAGGAATCTGATGCACCCTCGATCATATGTTCAAATCTTATCTCACCCTTAATCAATGGGTGAAGCTCAGCTGCTTTGGTCTGTGAACCAAACACCGGTGTTTCAACTCGAACAATTTGAGTAACGATATGTGGATGCAGGAATCGGTAGACAAGTGCCAAGCGACGCAGGCCGAGGTTGGCAACATGGCGCATTCCGCGGTTAATTCGCTCCTGAACCATAAGACGCTTAAAGGTAATGCCTGATGCTCTTCTTGGTGCTTCCTCTGTCGCCAATTTAAACAACATCTCAGCGATCTCTTGTCCGCCCGTTGTCGCTGGCAGCTCGGCGCATTTAGCTGACAATCTTTCGCGAACCGCTGGGTCTTGCAACATCTTTACCTTTGCAGTGATATCTGCAAGGTCGGCCTGATCTGCGCGCAATGCATAACCAAAATCATTACACCAACGTGCACGTGCCTCTTGATCATCTGTTCCGCGGATATTTGAGACGAAAACTGTAGGAACCTGTGCGGGAAGAAGCTCATGAACTCCGT
>CALMBJ010000025.1 GCA_937860175.1 uncultured Actinomycetes bacterium | reverse complement strand
GTAAAGGTCTTACTTCAGAATCAACAGAAAAGGCTAAGCCATGGGCGAACCCCTTGGTCGGATAAGGATCCTGACCAAAAATAACAACCTTGGTTGAATCTAATGAGCGAGCTAGCGCTCTAAAAACATTTGAAAGAGGTGGTGCGGTCTCAGAATCGCAAATACCTCGTTCTATTGAATCAATCAGTTCCTCTTTATCTTTAAGTGCTGATTTCCAATCAGAGTGAAGATAATCAAAGAGCCGCACGAGCGAAGAATCGACCTGATTCAGGGGTGACGGTAATTGATGTTCCAAATACAGCTGACACATGCTCGGATGTGATTACCTGATCTATGGGGCCAGATACTGCGACAGATCCATCTTTGATCAGGAGTGCATGGGTTGTTCCAACTGGGATCTCTTCAATGTGGTGTGTAACCAAAATTGTCGCGGGCGCTGACGGATCTGCAGCAAAGTTAGCAAAACGTCGCAATAGATCCTCTCTGCCTCCTAAATCCAATCCAGCGGCAGGTTCATCAAGGAGCAGGAGTTCGGGATCGGTCATCAAGGCCCGTGAGATCTGAACACGCTTCTTCTCACCCTCGCTCAGTGTTCCGTACAAGCGATCACCTAATTCGCGGACTCCAAAGTTGGTAAGCAGCGCCATGGCTCGTGATTCATCCCAAAGGTCATAAGCCTCATTCCATCGTCCCAAAATCGCATATGCTGCAGTGAGAACAACATCCTTAACTGTTTCATCAGATGGAATATCTTCCGCGATGACAGAACCGCACAATCCAATGCGAGTACGAAGTTCAAAGAGATCAACCTTGCCCATCTCTTTATCAAGAACTGTAACCCTGCCTTGGGTCGGAAAAATCTTGGTGGAAAGAACCTGTAACAAGGTGGATTTACCAGCGCCATTAGGGCCCAGAACCACCCAGCGCTCACCGTGTGAGATCGAGAAGTTAATGGGACCCAAAATGATCCGATCTCCGCGGCGCACAGAGACCTCATTAAGAGTCAGAACCGAGTTACTCATAGATGGTAAAAGATACTGGTTTGAACCCGTAAAGATACGCAAACCTCACCAAAAGCGTTAGTGATTCACGATAACCTAGCCCTCTTATGAGTATCGAGAGCGCAGATAAGCAGATTTTTTCAGGGTTGATCCTACTTACCGGTGAGGATAAACCAGGTCTGGCCAACTCCCTTTTCGAGGCGCTCTCCCCCTTTGCGGTATCGATCATCGATATCGACCAGATAGTAATTAATGAGAGAGTGATTCTCACTATTCAGATCGCCCTCAATCAGGCTCATCAGGGAGCTATAGAAGATGACCTTGCACTTCTTTCTGAGCGCTTGGGCATCGATATCGCTTGTGTATTTGGAGAATCAGCGCCACCTGCTGCAATGATTCACGATGTAAAGCTCACGATGAGTGCGCCAAAGATGGTGCCGCGCTTTCTCAACTCTGTCACATCGGCTGCGTTCTCTGCTGGTGGGAACATTCTTCGGTTCAATCGAATATCTTTGACTCCGATGGTTATTGAATTAGATATCTCTGGTGTGTCTGCGACTACACTCCAAGAAGCGATATCTGATTTGCAACCAGAGCCTGAATTAAAGATCTCGCTTTCTTAGGTAAAAATGAAGCTACCAAGGCGCCTTGTTCAACTAGATGTTGATTCAACCTTTATTCAGCAGGAGGCCATAGAGCTGCTTGCAGCAAAGGCTGGAGTTTTGAGCGAGGTCGCGAGAATTACCGATGCTGCGATGCGTGGCGAGCTCGACTTTGCACAAAGTTTGATCGCACGCGTTGCACTATTACAGGGACTTTCTGCAACTGTAATCGATCAGGTGCGAAATGAAATCACACTGACCGACGGAGCTGCTGACCTTGTAGAAACCCTTCACTCCCGTGGTCACTATGTAGCCCTTGTTTCAGGTGGATTTGTAAACATCATGCAACCAATAGTCGATGATTTAAGGATTGATTATTTCAGGGCAAATACCTTGGAGATACAGGATGGGGTTCTAACCGGAAAGGTTGTTGGGTCAATCATCGATCGTGCGGCTAAGGCGAAAGCTTTAGCGGAGTTTGCTTCAGATTGCCAGGTGGAGTTGAAGGACACGGTGGCGATCGGAGATGGCGCCAATGATTTAGACATGATGGCAGTTGCTGGGATTAGTATCGCTTTTAACGCAAAGCCAATCGTGGCTCAGGCAGCGGACTTCTCAATCACAGAGCCTTCTCTAGCCTCTGTTCCAGCGCTGATCGGAATTTAATTACAGTCGACAGGCGTGAATATCTGTCACCAAGATGCCTCGTGCACCTAAGGCCCTGTCTCTTATACACATCTCCGAGCCCACGAGACAGGCAGAAATC
>CALMBJ010000024.1 GCA_937860175.1 uncultured Actinomycetes bacterium | reverse complement strand
ATGTGCGCCGCTCAGGCGCATGTGATTACAGGCAAAGAGCTTGCAGCAAATTATGTTCACGCAGGCATGATTGGTCTAGCTGGAGAGAAGATGAGCAAGAGTAAAGGCAACCTTGTCTTTGTCTCTAGCTTGGTTGCTTCGGGCACTGATCCGATGGCGATTCGTTGGGCGTTGATGTCTGATCATTACCGATCAGATCGCATGTGGAGCGATTCATTATTGGCAAAGGCAGAGTCAGAGCTCGCGCAAGTAAGAAGTGCGTTGAGTAGAAGTGATGTTGCTCCAACGGATCAGGTAATCAATCAGCTCATCAACGCGCTCAGTGATGACCTCAACACTCCTGCTGCACTTTCGATAATTCTTCAATGGAGCGCTGCATCAATGTCCGGTGAACATGGTGGCAAAACACATGATCTTCAAGCCGCCTTGGATGCTTTTTTGGGTCTTCGCCTTTAATCCTCTTTTTGACGTCGTAAGTATCGTTCAAACTCTTTAGCGATGCTGTCTCCAGAAACATCGGGAAGCTCGGCTGCATCCTTACTCTCTTCAAGAGCCCTTACATATTCGGCGATTTCAGCATCTTCTGCTGCCAACTCATTCACCTCTTTCTCCCACGAATCGGCACGATCCGGCAGATCACCCAAGGGGATTGAGATATTTAAAAACTCTTCCAGTGTGTTAATTAAGGCCAGTGTTGCTTTCGGAGAAGGCGAGGATGCAGCGTAATGTGGCACCGCAGCCCACAAAGAGATGGCATCTATACCTCGTCGCAGGCATCCATCCTGAATGATTCCCAATATTCCAGTAGCTCCTTCATACCTGGAAACAGAGACTCCTAATCTCGATGCAACAGAAGGGTGGGCACCGGTACTCGTAACTGTTATTGGTCGTGAGTGAGGAGTGTCGGCAAGTAGCGAGCCGAGAGTAATTACCAAGGAAACCTCTAGATCATCAGCCAGATCCAACAGCTCAGAGGTAAAACTCTTCCATCGCATTGATGGTTCAACTCCGGTGACAATTACTAAATCTCGGTTCATAGATGGCACAGATAGTCCAAATACTTGGGTAACGGGCCAGGTGATACTTCTGATCTCTGATTCATCGATCGACACCTGAGGGCGATTGACTTGAAAATCATAGAAATCCTCAGATTCGAAATCTGCAATTAACTCAGGGACAACCTCATCCATTTTCTCCCGCCACCCTGAAAGCAAGTGTTCTAGCGCGCCCGAGGCCGCCTCTGCAGCATCATTCCATCCTGAAAAAGCCACAATCATGACCGGATTTCGTAATAGTGGAATCTGATGAATCTCCATGAATGCAACCTTAAGGTAACCTTCGTCAAATGAGTACTCCATCCAAGAAACCAGGGTTGTTACGAACAACCTTGGCGCAGCGCGTTGTCGTTGCCGATGGGGCTATGGGCACGATGCTTCAGGCAGCAAATCCCACCCTCGAGGATTTTCAAAACCATGAGGGATGCAATGAGATTCTCAACGTTAGTCGCCCAGACATTGTTCGCTCGGTACACAACGAGTATCTAGCGGCTGGGGTCGATGCCGTTGAAACAAACACCTTTGGTGCAAATTGGTCAAACTTGGCCGACTACGGCATCGAGGATCGCATTTATGAGTTGGCCTTTGCGGGAGGAAAGATTGCACGTGAAGCAGCTGACTCCTTTTCAACAACGGACAAACCTCGTTTTGTTCTAGGCTCTTTGGGACCTGGCACAAAGTTGCCAAGCCTTGGACACACTACTTATGAGAATTTAAAGCTCGCTTACTACACCGCAGCAAAAGGTTTGTCAGATTCTGGTTGTGATGCATTGCTCGTTGAGACATCTCAGGATTTATTGCAGGTCAAGGCCGCGGTTAACGGCTGTCGTCAAGCGATCAGTGAAGCTGACAGAGACATCATGCTCATTGCACAGGTGACCGTTGAAACAACGGGAACAATGCTTCTTGGTTCTGAAATTGGAGCAGCGCTCAATACTTTGGAGCCGATGGGAATAGATCTCATTGGACTTAACTGCGCAACAGGTCCTACGGAGATGTCAGAACACCTTCGCTATCTAAGCAAGAATGCCAAAATCGGTATCTCTGTTATGCCCAACGCAGGTCTTCCTGTATTGGGTGCAAATGGCGCCTCCTATCCTTTGGGGCCTGAAGAGTTAGCTATTGCACTCGATGGTTTTATCGACGAGTACGGAATCTCCCTGGTCGGAGGTTGCTGCGGAACAACGCCTCAACATTTGTCTGCGGTAGTAAACAAGGTAGGCGGAAAGAAGATTCATACTAGGACACCGAACCTAGATCCAGGTGCTTCATCCTTGTACCAATACGTTCCATTTAGACAGGATCAGACCTATCTAGCAATTGGTGAGCGCACTAATGCCAATGGTTCTCGTGCATTTCGCGATGCTTTACTTGCCGAAGACTGGGAAAAATGTGTTGAAATAGCACGCGATCAAATTCGCGATGGTGCACACATGCTAGATCTTTCAGTCGACTATGTTGGAAGAGATGGAGCAGCTGACATGAGTCAGCTCGCTTCCCGCTTTGCCACCGCAAGCACCTTGCCAATAGTCCTTGACTCGACAGAGCCAGCTGTTTTAAAGGCAGGATTAGAACATCTAGGTGGTCGCTGTGTAATCAACTCCGTTAATTACGAAGATGGAGATGGTCCTACCTCACGATTTGCAAAAATTATGCCCTTGGTAAAGGAGCATGGCGCCAGCGTTGTTGCGCTGACAATTGATGAAGAAGGACAAGCTCGTGATGCAGAATGGAAGTTACGTGTAGCAAGAAGACTCATAACCGATCTTCACGACAATTGGGGAATGAATGTAGGAGACATTCTTATTGATTGTCTAACCTTCCCAATCGCCACAGGTCAAGAGGAGACACGTAAGGATGGCATCGAGACCATCAATGCAATACGTCAATTAAAAATAGAGTTCCCGGAGGTTCAGACCACTCTTGGTGTAAGTAATGTTTCCTTTGGGCTAAATGCAGCTGCTCGTGTTGTACTGAACTCTGTTTTCTTGCATGAATGTGTTCAAGCCGGACTTGATTCGGCCATCGTTCATCCCTCAAAAATCACTCCGATGGCGCGCATAGAGGATCGACAAAGACAGGTTGCACTAGATCTGATTTATGATCGTCGAACATTTGATGGAGATGAATGCACCTACGATCCACTTCAAGAGTTTCTTCAACTCTTTGATGGCGTGGAACTGGCAACTAGCAAGAATGCCCGTGCTGAAGCGTTGGCTGCGTTGCCACTTTTTGATCGCTTGCAGCGAAGAATCATCGATGGTGAGAAGGTCGGATTAGAGGATGACCTTAAGGAGGCTATGGCCTCTGGAATGCCTCCACTTGAGATCATCAACAGCCATCTGCTTGAAGGAATGAAGGTAGTTGGTGAGCTCTTTGGTAAGGGAGAGATGCAGCTTCCTTTCGTGCTTCAAAGTGCAGAGGTTATGAAGACAGCGGTTGCAATCCTTGAGCCATTCATGGAAAAAACAGGTGATGAAGGCCGTGGAACTATGCTGCTTGCAACTGTTAAGGGCGATGTCCACGATATTGGAAAAAACCTTGTCGATATCATTCTTACCAACAACGGATATCGTGTAGTAAACATTGGCATCAAGCAAACTATTAACCAGATTATTGATGGTGCAACAGAATCAAATGCTGATGCCATCGGAATGAGCGGTCTACTTGTTAAATCCACGGTGATCATGAAAGAGAATCTTCAGGAGATCACAGCACGAGGATTAGATCAAAAGTGGCCAATTGTTCTAGGGGGAGCCGCACTTACTAGAGCTTACGTTGAGCAAGATCTTGCCGCCCTATTTCCGGGCGAGGTTCGCTACGCACGTGATGCCTTTGAAGGTCTGCGACTTATGGATGCGATTATGGCGGTCAAGCGAGGTGAACCTGGCGCAGCACTTCCTGCTCTGCGCGAACGCAAGGTAGCTAATACGAGAGTAAAGCTTGAAGAAGCACCGATTGATACAACTCGTAGCGATGTTGCAATCGATGTAGATATTCCTACTCCGCCATTTTTTGGTTCACGTGTTGTTAAGGGGATCCAACTTAGCGATTATGCAGGAATGCTCGATGAAAGAGCTTTATTTGTAGGCCAGTGGGGCCTAAAGGGTAATCGCGGCGAGTATGAGGCCATGGTCGAAAGTGAGGGACGTCCTCGTTTACGTTCACTTCTCAATGAGGTTCAAGCAAATGGTTGGCTAAAGGCCGCTGTTGTTTATGGATACTTCCCGTGTTACAGCGAAGGTAATGATCTCGTAATTCTTCATCATGAAGGGGAGAACAAGGGTAAGGAGCGAACACGCTTTACCTTCCCTCGCCAAAGCCGTGATCGACGTCTTTGCATTAGCGATTTCTTCGCATCAAAGGAGTCGGGAAAAACCGATGTTGTTGCTTTCCATGTCGTAACTATGGGATCTACAGTCAGTGACGCCGCTGCAAAACTCTTTGCCGCAAATAACTATCGTGAGTACCTTGAACTCCATGGTCTCTCAGTTCAGTTGACTGAAAGCCTTGCAGAGCATTGGCATGCGCGAATGAGAGAAGAGCTTGCGGTGAAGGGTGAAGATTCTGCAGATCTTCAAGGTATTTTGGACCAAGGTTATAGAGGTTCGCGCTACTCATTTGGTTACCCTGCATGTCCAGATCTTGAACAGCAGGTTCAGTTGTGTGAACTGCTTGAGCCTTCACGCATTGGTGTCGAGCTATCAGAAGAGTTCCAACTTCATCCAGAGCAATCAACC
>CALMBJ010000023.1 GCA_937860175.1 uncultured Actinomycetes bacterium | reverse complement strand
CGTCGGCAGCGTCAGATGTGTATAAGAGACAGTCTATTGTTCATGTGGGTTTCTGGAACGTACGCGCCCCAACACCATTGCATTCCAACGCTTTCCAACCCAAAACCGGTTTCATGCTCTAGGTATGACTTAGATTGGTAATTGGTGTCTAAGCAGGGGTAGATAAGCATTTGGTAGGCCAGCTTCACATCACCGGTATCTGCAGCTTTTAGAGCAACGGCGGCGGCTAAATTACCTCCGGCGCTGTCACCACCGACACCGATCTTTGTTGGATCAATTCCAAAGCGTGCAGCATTTTTTGCAACCCACAACAATCCCGCGTAACAATCATCAAAAGGTGTTGGGAATGGATGTTCCGGCGCCTTTTGGTAATTGATACCAATTACGACAAAGCCGGTCTCTGCTGCGATGTTAGACATCTGCGGTGCATATCGAAGTGTCCAGCTAAACACCCAGCCGCCACCATGAAAGTACACAAGAGCTGGAGCATTTGGCTTAACATTTTTAGGACGAAAAATCACCGCATGCAGATCTGCAGTAGGTGAAGTGAAGTAAGTGTGTTCGGTGTCTACATCATTAGATACGGGGCCTGCATACTTCAAGTAATCCGCGGTATCTGCTCTGCGCTCTTCTAAGGTTGCATCTGCCGGCATTGGATTATTGGCGGCTGTGTAGTCGAGGTAAGCCCTGGCTTGTGGGTGAAGCGTCATAGTGGAAAGGTTATTCCAAATAGATAATCTCGGGCTTACTTTCGTAAGTGGGTGGTGAGGGACTCGAACCCCCGACCCGGTGATTAAGAGTCACCTGCTCTACCAACTGAGCTAACCACCCGAGGCATCCAGGCGCCGGAAACGCTTGAATGCAGGGGGAAACCTATCAGGAACTCACCGCTGGACGCACATCCCCGACACACGCATACTGGGCGCATGAGCCAGATCGAAATAAGGATCGCCCTAGTCCTGAGCCTTCTTGTGGCTGGAATCTCGCCATCACACGCCGATGTTGCACCCACCGCCCTATCAATCATTGAAACTCAAGTGACAAAGGGGCGAGCTGCCAAGACCGGATACACCCGCGCCCAATTCGGGCAGACATGGGCCGATGTAGATCGCAATGGTTGCGATACACGCAACGATATTTTGAAGCGAGATTTAACGGGGGAGATTTTCAGAGAAAAAACCCGTGAGTGCGTCGTCTTATCTGGAAC
>CALMBJ010000022.1 GCA_937860175.1 uncultured Actinomycetes bacterium | reverse complement strand
GACGAGGGTAAAAAACCAACCTTGCCTGGTGGAACGGTTAATCCTCAGCATCTGCGACAAGGTAGAGACAAGCGCCTTTCCTTAATTGAGCTAATTGGAGAGACCGCAATAACCAGTGCTCTTATTCAGGAGGCGCAAGAAGTTGCTCTGATTGGCCAAGAACCATTTGATCGCTCAGATCTTGAGATCGCTCGTGCAATCGTTCACCTGCAGCGTTTTGGGATACAACCAAGACATCTTCGTGGCATAAAAGCTTCAGCCGAACGTGAAATCGGCATTATTGAGGGTGTAGTTGCACCGGTGCTCGGTAAGAACGACACCGCCAGTAGATCCAGGGCAGCACACTATGCAGCTGAGATTGAAAATCAGTTTTCGAATATCCGAGCCGAATTGGTTCGCTCGGTTATTGCACGCATCGACGGATAAAAAAAGGCTTGATTTCGGGGTATTTTTAGAGCGACACGCCGAAGAATTAAATTAACCTCACTTGGGCAAGAAAACGGCAACAATTAAACCTGTACTTGAACGTTATGCAAACACCTAGGGAAGTGATTATGTCCACATCTGAAGACAACACTTCTGCTGCCTATTCCTCTGACATGCTCTTCACTGACGGACTGCCATCTATTGATCCAAAGGTTGGTTATCGAGGCACTTCAGCAGCAACCGCATGTGGAATTAGCTATCGACAACTCGATTACTGGGATAGAACTGGTTTGGTTCAACCAAGCGTCAGGGGAGCAGCCGGATCTGGGTCGCAGCGACTTTACGCATTTCGCGACATTCTTGTTCTAAAGCTTGTTAAGCGTTTGCTTGACACCGGAGTTTCCCTGCAGCAAATTCGTATTGCGGTTGATCAACTGCGCGCTGCTGGAATCAACGATTTAGCCACCATCACCTTGATGTCAGATGGCTCACGTGTCTACCTCTGCACAACTCAGGATGAGGTCATGGACTTACTAAGTCGCGGACAGGGTGTCTTTGGAATTGCTGTGGGACGCGTACTTCGCGAGGTTGAGGCTTCACTCATTAACATCAAAGAAAACAACATCGATGATGTTGATGAACTTGCGGCGAGACGACAGGTACGTAAAGCGATTTAAAGC
>CALMBJ010000021.1 GCA_937860175.1 uncultured Actinomycetes bacterium | reverse complement strand
ACACAGAGTAGATCGTCGGCAGCGTCAGATGTGTATAAGAGACAGCATGTACTCACTGACCATCACACCCCACGGTGTTGTATTTCGCCACGGAAGATCGCGCTTGTTTTTCTTAAACCAATTAACAATTGGCTTTTCTAACGAACTCATTCGCCGGCGATTTTTACCCGTTTAAGAGCTGCATCTAGTCGTGAAACTTCTACGATCTCCATGCCATCGATCTTTGTATCTGATCCCGTTGGAACCAATGCACGTTTAAAGCCAAGACGGTAAGCCTCTTGAAGTCTGCGATTTACACCGCTCACCTTGCGGATTTCACCAGCTAAGCCAACCTCACCGATAGCGACTAAATCAGCGGGAAGGGCCAATCCTTTTGCAGCTGATGCGACAGCTAAAGCCAGCGCTAAATCAGCGGCGGGCTCAGTCATCTTCATTCCACCCACAGTTGCTGCATACACATCTCGGCCACCCACGCGGATATTTGCGCGAAGCTCTAGAACGGCAAGGGTCATAGATGTACGAGCAGAGTCCAAACCTGAAACAACTCGACGTGCATTTCCGTAATCATTTTCACGTCCTGCAGAAACTAGTGCTTGAATTTCAGCGAGCAAAGGGCGGCGTCCCTCAAGGGTTACGGTGACGCATGTTCCAGGCACTGGTTCGGCGTGACGCGAAGTAAATAAACCAGTTGGATCAAGAACAGATTCGATTCCGGTATCACTTAGATCAAAGCAGCCAACCTCATCAGATGCACCAAAGCGGTTTTTAATTGCACGGATTAAGCGAAGACGTGAGTGACGTTCGCCTTCAAACTGCAACACAACATCAACAATGTGCTCTAACAAACGAGGACCTGCGATAGATCCATCCTTAGTGACATGGCCAACAAGTAGCAATGTGATGTCACGATCCTTACAGATACGGATCAATGCGCCCGCAACCTCGCGAACCTGTGTGACACCGCCAGGTGCACCATCTGCAGCAGAGCTACCAATTGTTTGAACAGAGTCGATAATCAATAGTTGTGGCTTGACCGCATCGATATGTGCAATGACCGCACCAAGATCTGTTTCAGATGCTAAAAATAATTGTGGATCAACAGCGTTAATTCTCTCTGCGCGAAGTCGTACCTGTGAAGCAGACTCTTCACCACTGATGTAGAGCGCTGGAATTCCCTTTGCCGCGGTTTGTGCAGCAACTGATAGTAAGAGTGTTGATTTACCAACACCTGGCTCGCCAGCGAGCAAAATCGCAGCCCCTGGTACTAATCCGCCACCTAAAACACGATCTAGTTCAGATACACCAGTTGCACGTGCATGTGCTGCGGAAAGATCTACATCGCCAATTGGAGTTGCTTTAG
>CALMBJ010000020.1 GCA_937860175.1 uncultured Actinomycetes bacterium | reverse complement strand
CGTTAATCACCTTGATGAGAAGTACGATGGTAAGCAGGCGGATATGTTGGATAATGCATTTGTTATTCTTGAATACGCAAATGGTGCGCGCGGCATGTTGGATCTGTGCATGTTTGGCGAAGGCTCATTTGATAAAGAGATTCTTACGATCGTTGGAGATGAAGGAAAGATTGAATCATTCCTACCATCACAGGTTTTGCGTGCTTCTCGCCGTGAATCTATTGGAAAACTTTCAGGTTGGAAGACGGGTGCAGCACGTACCCCTGGAAGCGAACAAAAGATTATTCACAACTACGATGTGAAGTACATGGGCCACCACTACGGTGCTTCATATATCGAACACACCAAGTTCCGTGATGCGATCTTGAACTCAACTCCAGCTGAAGTTAGCCTTAAAGATGGAGTAACTAGCGTTGTTACCGGCCTTGCAGCTCATAAGAGCATTAATGAAGGCCGAGTAGTTGAGATCAAAGAGCTCTGGAGCTAGTTACCAACTGCTCCAAGGCTTTGCGTGAGTATCTACGATCTCAGCTAGCTGTTCTAAGCGTGGAATAGAGATTTCGCGCAGCGCCTTTGGGATATCTGGTGAGCTCACAATGTCAGCCCACACCGCACGTCCTGCAAGGAAACCGCTTGCTCCACCCATGGCGCATGCCTTTACAGCATCGTTGAAGAATGGTTGCTTCACACCATTTGATAGAACTACCCAAGGAGAGCCAATAGCCTCTGAAATTCTCTCTGCGTTCTTTGTGACAAGATTCAAATCTCCTTCACCATGGAATGGAACCTCTGCCTTGTAAAGATCTGGCTTCCAAGCCGCCGCTTCACGGGCCGCGATGATCAACTCTTCTTCCCGGTTGAAGCTGCGAGATGAATCAGTTGGTGGCTTAACAATGATTTCAATAATTGAAGGAAGACCTGAAACTTCACACAACTTATTAAAATCTTCAACTAGCTTTGCACGAACATCTGGTGATTCATCATTGCGCCATAGAACTAGAAACTTGAGTCCAACGCTTCCGATATCGCGCATGCGAATTGGGTCAACATCTGGATCAATCGCTGTATCTGTAGCCGCTCCACCTGCTGGACCTACCAAAAGATCTGCAGCTGCAATTAATCCGCATCCACCCTGTAAAGCCTTTTGATCAATAATTGCATCGATACCAAACTCTTGATCAACAAGCAGCGCTGATGCAAATGGTGATAGCTCACGTGCAACATCTACCTTGAACTGAGTTAACTGTGAGTCAGGTACTGGAGTGCTTTGGTGAGCAGCAAACATTCCACGCAATGCCTCACGCTGATCAACAGCAACCATAGCCAATGCTCCAGATGGACGTGCCAATTTCGTTAGTGGTTTTCTCATCAGTGTGCCTCCAGGTATGCATCGAGTTCAGTTGTTGTTGGAATCTTTGATTGGCCATCTAATCCTCGGCATGAAAGGGCAGCAACCGCGTTGGCTCGACGAATTGCTTCTTGCAATGAATGGCCTTGAATCAATTGCGCGACTAAAGCGCCATGAAATACATCTCCTGCACCTAGGGTGCTTGTTACTTCGACCTTAAAGCCAGGTGCTGTAACTAACCCGGTTTCTGGTGAGAAACCAGCGCTGCCAGCTGATCCTTGGGTAGCAACAATCGTGTTTCCAGCCTTCAATGAATCATTTTCTAGTGCAACGGCTAGATCCACTCCTGGATAACGAAGCGCCATTTGTCGATCAGTTGGAACAAATAAATCAACAACGATGGGATCGAAGCTCTCAACCCCATAACCTGCATCAAATGAGATTTGAGGCCCCGAGCCGCGGGTAACGCCTATTTCATCCAAACGCTTGATTCCTACATGATCAACATGTAGCCATTGCGCGTTCGCAATTAACTTCTTGGCCGCATCATTGATCGGTGCCTGAACAACTGGCTGACGGGTACTAATTGCACGAGCGCTGTGTTCCTTTGAGGCAACAATTACGCTTCCTGCTGTTGCAGTTGTTCCGATTGATATGCCCGAGGTATCAACACCCTCTTTAGCAAAAATTCTTAAAACCTCTTTGCCATCGGCATCATCGCCAATGGTTCCAACTATTGCACTCTTAACACCTAAACGACTTAACGCAACCGCTGCAACCGCTGCGGGTCCCCCACCAGCGCGCGAAATCTCATCTGCGAGAACTCGCTCATCTTCACCTGGGTATTTATCTACCAATGCGATCGTGTCGATTGTAATTACGCCAACGCATACCGCTTGAACAGAACTCAATTGTTCTCTCTCATCTTTGCATCTGCAAGTGCAGTTGCGCGAGCACCTGTAATGTGTTGAAGAGTTAACTTTGAGGCACGTTCTCCATCGCCGCTTTCAATTGCAGCCAAAATCTCATTGTGTTCATTACGTGAAATCTCAGAGCGGCCAGGCAAGCGCAAAGTTGTCTCCATAGACATCTTCATTACATCCTGCAAAACATTGAGAGTTTGATTAATGAAGCGGTTACCAGCGATACCAACAATAGTTAAGTGGAACTTGGCATCAAGGGCCTGCAGTTGGTCATAATCGATTGGCTCAATGGCGGTGATGGTTTCAATCTGATTCAGAGTTGCACGCAGTAAGCGAATATCCTCTTTTGTAGCCTTTTCCGCCGCCCATTTAGAGGCGGGAACCTCAAGCACTTCACGAGCATCAAAGAGTTCGTTGAGACCATGTGTCTTGGTCATTACAGATGCACGGAGCTCCTGAGCAACTACAGGTTCCTGAACAAATGTTCCCTGTCCATGCTTAATCTGAACCAGCCCTTGCGCCTGCAAAATATGGAGCGCTTCACGCAAACTTGGACGACTTACTTCGAGAAGATCGGCCAGCTGGCGCTCTGGTGGCAACTTGTCACCCGGCGACAACTTTTGTAACTCAATCAGCTCCATCAGCTGAGTTGCGATTCGCGCAGCTCGTTGTGGAGCTAATTGAGTTATTGCACTCACAACTATCCCTTAACCGCACCGGCTGTAAGGCCAGCGATGAAAGAGCGCTGAGCAAAGATGTACATAAGGACCATTGGGATAGAAGCAACCAAGATTGCTGTGAACAGCATTGAATAACTAGTCGCAAACTCTCCGCGGTAGTCGATCAAGGTCAACGGCAAAGTCTTCTTATCCAACTCGTTAATCAACATCAATGGGTACAGCAAGTCATTCCAGTTGATTACAAAGAGGAAGATAGAGGTTGCTCCGATTGCTGGACGAGCTAGCGGCATTGCAATCGAACGATACACGCGCCAATGATTAGCACCATCAATACTTGCTACCTCAAACATCTCCTTTGGCAAATCTTTAAAGAAAGCCGAAATGATGAATACCGAGATAGGCAGTGTCAAGGCGATGTTGACCAACACCAGACCAAAGAGCGAATTGTTTAGCCCTAAATCAGTAAAGAGGGTAAAGATTGGAATGATGTTTACTTGGCCTGGAATCGCAAGGCCAAGTGCAAAGAGTCCAAAAAGAACCTTGCCTGACACTGTCACCGAACGAGCGATTGCATAAGCAACCAAGCTTGCAAACAAAATCGTGAAAAACACCGAAGAAACAGCAACAATTGTTGAGTTCTTAAATGGTGTAAACACGCTTCCAGAGTCAATCAAGGTGCGGAAGTTATCGAGATTCCAGCTATCTGGCAGAGCCAATGGCTTGGAGTAGATCTCAACATCCTTCTTAAAGGAACCCAGGACGACGATTGAGCTAGGGATTAACACAGCTGCAGCAAAGATGGTCAGCAGGGTGTTCTTAAAAATCTTATAGATCATTTTTTCGTCCCATCATCGATGCGCAAAACCCGTCGCTGCAGGTAAGTCACGAGCAAAACAAGAAGAACTAAGAAGATCGTCTGTGTTGCTGCATAACCAAACTTGTAGCCAACGAATGCGGTGTTGAAAACCATGGTGACTAGTAGGTCTGATGAGTTCAGCGGACCACCCGAAGTCATTGCGTAAATGAGATCGAAGGCGCGGAAGGTCTGAATTGTTGTATATGCAACCACTACAGCTGTAGTTGGAAGCGCCATCGGCCAGGTAACGTTTTTAAACTGCTGCCAACGGGAAGCGCCATCAACCTCTGCCGCTTCATAAAGCTCTGCAGGAATCTGTTGTAGACCTGCCACATAAATTACAACCATCTGCCCGGTGTGGAACCAAACTTGGGTTAAGGCAACGGCATACAAAGAGAATCGAGCATCTCCTAGCCAGTTCATGGCAAGACTATCTAGGCCAATGGCCTTAAGGACTGCGTTAATGAAACCGTAATTTGGATCGTAAAGGAAGGTCCAAATCAAACCAACCGATACTGATGAAAGAATCGTTGGAAAGAAGTAAACGGTACGCAGAAAAATATTAGTTCTGGTGTTCTTTAGCAGGAATGTTGCAAACAAAAGTGCAAATCCGGTTTGGAAAATTACGACGATCAGGGAGAAACGAATGTTATTTCCAAGGATCTTTAGGAAAAGATCATCATTGGTTAACAGGTTCTGAAAGTTCTTTAATCCAACAAATTCAGGGGTTGTAACACCATCCCAGCGCTGTGTTGAGTACAGCAAATTTGTTACTGCTGGATATAGATAGAGGAATGAATAGAGCGCAAATGCTGGTGCCGCCATAAACCAAAGGATCTTTGAATCCTTCGGCTTTTTTCTTTTAGGCGCACCAGAGGCGCCCTTGCCACGGTTGGCAAGGGCGCCCTGGATACGAGTTAGAGAGCTAACTGTTTACTCCTTAGGAAGAAAGACCCTGTTTGATGGTCCTTGATGTGTCTGTCAGAGTCTTCATAACGTCTGCGCCACCGGTGATTGCAATCAATGCATCCTCCATTGGGTTACGAACGTTATTGACATTGTTGAACAAGAAGCGTGGAGCTAGAAGAAGCTTCTTACCCATGATGTCTGATGTATTCAATAGATCAACGTTAGCTGCGTAGTCAACGTTGATGATTGATACGTGCTGTGATGTTCCTACAGCGTATGCCTGAGCGTTCTCAGCTTGAGCCAAGAATGAGATAAATGAAGCTGCAATACGTTGATCTGTTGCAGATGCCTTTGCATTTACGCTCAAGATAAATGTGTTGTTAGTGATTCCCTGGTAAAGAGGACGTGAGTCAGTTGTAATAAGTGACATCATCTTCATCTTTCCTGACATTGATGGGTTGAGACGTGTAACTGTGCTCATACCAAATGTTCCAGTTGGATAAATTGCAGCCTTTCCAGCAGCAAAGTCAGCTGGTGCAACGGTGTCGTTGTAGCCAGTTGGGTTTGCTGGGAAGCAGCCATTATCTGCCATCGCCTTGTACTTGTTCGCAATTTCAACGAACCAAGGTGCTGTTAGATCAGCTCTACCTGTATCAACTGCAAGAATTCGAGCTTCCAATGTTGCTAGATCTGGAGCTGAGTTCATCAAGAATGAGTTGATGATCTGACCTGCGTTACCGCGGGTCGCACCTGGCCAAGCAAATGGAATGAATCCTGCAGCCTTAGCTGTTCTACAGAATGCAAGTGTCTGGCTCCAAGTTGTTGGAACCTTCCAGCCCTGCTTTGCAAATAGCTCTGCGTTGTATAGCGGGTTGTTAAATAGTGATTGGTATGGAAGTCCGTAGACCTTTCCGCCAACTGTTCCAGGTGTAAGTGCAGATGCGATTACATTCTGGCGCATGAAGCGCTGATTTGAAAGATCAGCAAGCAATCCACCAGCAAAGAACTGGTTGAACTGTCCACCACGGCTTGTTACGAAGACAGCTGCCTTGCGGTTAGCGTTGATCTTTGCAAATGCCAAGTTGGTGTAATCAACTGAAGTCATGATGACCTGGTTGATCTTTGTTCCTGGGTAACGTGACTCGTACTTATCGATGATTCCCTGTAGTACTGCACGGTCCTCTGGACGCCAGTGGTGGAATTCGATTGTTCCCTTTGGAGGTGTTGATGTTGCAACTGGACGAGCATTTGTTGAACCTAGGCGAACTCGCTGCCAGGTTAGTCTTCCATTTGAACCTTCAGTACAGATTAATGATGCTGTCGTCTGACCTGTGCTTACACCTTCTGTTGTGCAACGCTTACCGAATGTTGGAGCTTCGGCAGAGTTAGCAACTGCAAGTGGAGTGATAACAAGTGCCGCAGCAACTGTTGCAACTACACCAGCACGGAGTGAAGCAAAGGCTTTGTGTCCTTTAGTTTTCATTTTTATCCTTGCTTTCGAGGGTTTGTTGTTGTTTACCATTCTGTGAGGGGAATCCCTAACATCTTTGCCATCTGACGAATACCTGGTCGCACATCGATCCACGAAATGACCAAGTGGTGCGGATATCCACCAGTGACTATTCCATTCACTAACGCAGCGGCATCAGGTTGAGTGATCACCGTTGCTGTATTGCCTTGGAAGTGATTGGGAGCTGGGATTGATTCCCCTCGGCTCACAACCATGCGTAAACCCGTGCTGTTGCTCGGATCTACATCCCGATCAATACGGAACAGGGTTACTGGTCCGGTCTTGAGCGGAAAGTTACCTGCAACGCCTAGTTTGCGATTGCAGTGGGTTGTTTGTGTTGCATTCTTTGGATCAGCTGCAAGTTTTGTTGCCGCAGAACCACAGTGCCATAAACGCACTAAACCTTGCGAAGCATCAAGATCGACGATATCTACAAGATAGTTTTCATCTGAACCAAGGGCTTCGCACATCATCATTGTGACTGCGCCCAGAACATCGCGTTCGCAGGTTGTTACCGTTCCGCGATCTGCAAGTCGACCAAGCGAAGAACAAATACAAGCTCCCATATCAGTTGGAAACTCTGGCCAGCAACGGATAGCGATCGCATCGAGTAGTTCATCCTCGCGCCACTTATCAAGAGCAACTTCTACGCCGTAAACCTTTTTTGCTTCATCAACATTAACTGATGCAAGAGATGGTTGTGCAGCTACAGCGTTTGCATATGCAAGATCGCGTGCTTCTTCTTTTACTTCAGAGATTTTTCCAAATGCATCATCAATAGTGATTTGGCGAATGTCTAAACCAAAGAGTGAACGGATTTGCTGTGCGTCATAAACACATGGGGTAAAGCCAACTGGTGCGTCTCCGACAGCGCCAATCTTCTTGCCCTTCATCCAATCAAATGCCTTTTGTGCATCGGCTTCTGAGCCAAGTTCACCGGTAACATTTTTGGGAGTAACCGCTTCTGGCAACTTTCCTGCGAGCGCATCTTTGATCGCTGCACGTACTTGTGGTTCATCAGCGTTTCCATGAATATGGCGAATTGATTGACCAACATTCATCAATGCATGTGCCGCAAGATTTACTCCGCACATTGAATTCAACTTTAAGCGCTCTCCAACTTCGCCAGGTTCGCGCATTGACCATCCAAGAACTGGCCCCTTAACCTTTCCAAGCAATTCAACAGCTGGAGATGCATCTGAAAATGAGGCCATAAACAAAATGTGAAGGTCGGCTTCTGGAAGTGTTACAGCTGCGACATCTTCAACGGTCATAACAAGATCTGCTGGGCCTACAACCGTTGCTCCAAGCTCGGTCAGCAAAGCACGAGCGGAATCAAAGTTGGCTTGGGCGCATACGAGGTCGAAGGTAGGGCGCGCTAGTGCGACAAGAGCAACGGTGCTCATAAAACCTCCAGTGGTAAGACCTCTGAGCAGAGACTGCCACTGGATTAGGCCCGAGTCAATGCTGAAAGCGCATTTTTACGCGTTGTTATAAGACTGTGATGCTGGCTATTTCTTGAGAAGAAATGCTCTGGTCCGACCATTGACCTCAAAAGAGGGCCAATCAGGGTCATTGGAGAGCAGTTTTACGCCTGAATCAGTGGCCACGATGGTGTCTTCAGCCTTCCACCCCTTGCCCGTTGGGTTCCAGGCGATGGGTTGGTTGGCGGCAATCAAGCGTGCACTCCCCTGGTTAGCTGGCCAATCACGGGGCAGGAAGCCGGTTGGGCCTCCCTGATGGTGCTTGGTCCACTCATCGGCATCAAAGCCGTTGGCTGGGTAGGCCGCGATCGCTGCATTAATCGGATCTGAAAAAGGCTTACCGACAACTGTGGCATCAAGTAGCGCAGCTTCAACCTTGAAGATGGATGTGTAGTCAGCAACCATCTGATCTGACACATCGCCAAAGGTAACAATACGAGTAACCGATGCAATCAACCCTTTGCGCTTTGCACAGATCGAAGCGGAAACTCGATTACCAACTACTGAATCTGTAGGAAGTGGATGTCTAAATTTGTGAACACGGTCCTGTCCTGCGACTCCCAAGAATGCAATCTCAAGATCTGCTTGCCACAATGAATGTGTAATCAAACCTGCCACATCAATTTCACGATCTGTACTTTCTACCTGCTTCATCGCATTACCTAATGCAACAGCTGCATCGACGCAGATTTCCTGGAATCGTGCAAGATCAGATTCAATTAATGATGCGCGAATCATTTCAACTTCAACACCAAGATCAATTCGATCGCCGCCAGGTTGATCACTGCCAACCCTTGCTCCTGTTGGAAGAAGCGGGTCGCGACCCTCTGACCACTTAATTGTTTGTACAGTTACTTCAGCTGGCAACTCTTCAGCAATTAAGCGAGGCGCTTCTACAACATTAGTAATTGCCGTTGCAGAATCCTGAGTAATAATTAAATCAAAACAAGCCATATCAATGGTTGTTGGTACATGTGCACGACCAGCTATTGCCCATGCCAAATTTGGATTACGGCGCAAGACAAAGGCATCGAGACCTTTGGCTTTCATTAACTCGCGAAGTGGCTGAATTCGTTGATTAAATACGCTCATGTGCCGATGTTACAGCCGTCCGGCCTGATGGACCCGCTTTAGGAACTCCTGAGTCTTTGGATTCTGCGGATTGTGCAATACCTGTTCAGCGGTTCCGCGCTCGACAATGTTTCCGGATTCAAGGAAACAAACCTCATCTGCAACTTGTGTTGCAAAGCCCATCTCGTGGGTTGCAAGAACCATTGTCATTCCATCGCTCTTTAAATCGCGCACCGCTGTAAGAACCTCATTAACCAGTACAGGATCTAGAGCGGAAGTGACCTCATCGAGAAGCAACAATCTCGGACTAACAGCTAGGGATCTAATGATTGCTACACGTTGCTGTTGACCACCACTTAGTCGATCTGGGTATTGATCTGCTTTGTCAGCCAAATCAAATCGCTTGAGTAGATGCATCGCATGAGCATTAGCCTCATCCTTGCTCTTGCCGTGAACTTTGATCGGCGACAAGGTGATGTTTTCTAATACCGTCTTATGTGGAAACAAGTTAAAGGATTGAAAAACCATACCGAGCCGGCGACGTACATCATCAACGTTAATGAGTGGATCTGAGATCTCTTGCCCATCTAGAAAGATCTGCCCATCATCAATAGATTCAAGCAAGTTAATGCAGCGCAGCAAGGTTGATTTTCCAGAGCCAGAAGCCCCAATCAAAACCGTTGCTGTGTGCTCTGGAACGGTCAGCGATAAATTACTGAGAACAAGCTCATCACCAAAAGATTTACGTATATTGACTAGCTCAAGAACATTGCTCATTAGATCGCACCTTCTGAGTTCTGAGCACTGGTGCGCTGTCTAATTACTCTATCTGTGTAGCGGGTCAATGGAATGGTAATTAGAAGGAACAATATTGCAGCTACTACATATGGGGTGTAGTTAAATGTGCGGCTGGCATTGATTTGAGCTGCTCGAACAGCATCTGTGACACCCAGGATTGATACCAAACCTGTGTCTTTAAGAAGTGAAACAAAGTCATTGAGTAGTGGTGGAACAACTCGTCGAATCGCCTGTGGCAGTACGACAAAGCGCATGGTCTGTCCTGAAGTAAGGCCTAGAGACCTAGCTGCAGCTCGCTGACTTGGGTGAATAGAAAGAATTCCACTTCGAATAACTTCTGCAACATATGCCGAGTATGTAAGCACAACGGCGACGGTTCCTAAGAAAATCACATTGCTTGATACTCCGCGCAGACCAAGTGCCGGAACTCCAAAGCCAACTAACAAGATAATTAAGATCAGTGGTGCACCGCGGAAAATATCAACGTAGGCGGTTGCGAGAAATCTAAAGGGTGTTAAGGCTGGGGATTTAGTTGTCCGCATAAGTGCAAGACCAAGAGCGATAACTCCGATCGCAGCTCCTCCAATAAATGTGAGCTGCAGATTGATCCATAACCCTTTAACAACAGTTGGAAAAACCTCTTTGCCGTAATCAATATCGAAGAAGGTTGCCTTGACTGTTTCCCAACCTGGACTTGTAACAAGAATTACCAAAAGTGTTCCGAGGACAAGAATGGAAGAAGCCGCAGCAATACCAATTTGCTTGCGGCTTATTGCGCGGCGAGACTTACGGCGCTGAATTTCGCGTGAGCTTGGCGACCACGCAGAGCTTTGCTTCTCTGACATGGTCGCCAAACTACCGCTTCTACTTCTTATTCTCTATTAAGGCTTCAATACAGGTGCGCCAGCATCAGTTGCTAGCCACTTATCTGTAATAGCTGCCAATGTGCCATCTGCAGTGATTGCATCAACCGCACCAGATACACATGAAGTTAGCTTGCTGCCCTTAGTTAGCAAGAGACCAAACTGATCTCCTGAACCAGTTGATGGCAACTGACCCACAATTAATCCGTTTGGAACTTCAACGCCTGCAAGGTAGAAAGCAGTTGGTAGATCTACTACTAGACCATCAATTTGCTTGTTCTTCAGCGCTGATACACCTGCAGCGTTGTCATTGAATACCTGAGGTGTTGAACCGATCTGGTTTTCAATTGCATCTAGTGATGTAGTTCCAACAGCTGCACCTAGCTTTGCACCCTTGAGTTCAGCAAGAGTTGTCTTTCCTTCGATCTTGCTGCCCTTGAATGAGACGATTGCTTGTGGTGCTGTGTAGTAAGGAGATGAGAAATCAACTGCGTTCTTGCGCTCTTCTGTAATTGAGAATTGCTGCAAGTTAAAGTCAAAGTTCTTTTCTCCTGGCGTTACTGCAGAATCAAAAGTTGTACGAACCCATACGACATCTGCTGCATCAAATCCGAGTTGCTTTGCAACTGCGTATGCAACCGCACCTTCAAAACCATTTCCGGTTTGTGGTGCATCATCGATGACCCATGGGTAGTAAGCAGGCTCGCCAGTTGCGATTGTTAGCTTGCCTTCAGTAATTGTTGCAAGATCTGCCTTTTCGCATGATGCTGCTTCAGATGTTGATGAATCTGATGATGCACATCCTGAAAGGAATAGCGCTGCTGCAACTACAACAGCTGAAAAAATTCCGAAACGCTTGTTCACGTAATCTCCTAAAGTGTCAGGGGATCATCACTAACTAAACTAACTAGATCAGAACAGTTAGTTAGACCCACGCTTGCCGATGATGTTGGCTATCGGCCTGGTCTTCACCCGGAGCACCCCGCCGCGGTGGAGGGTTGCCGTCCAGTTAGCCGGGGCTTGATGCTGGAACTCGTGACCATTGCAAATGTTATTGATGGGTACGCCAGTTGTCGACTTGCAAAGTAGATGCAAGAGAGAGGTGGTGGCGGGTGAAGGATTTGAACCTTCGAAGGCAGAGCCGGGGGATTTACAGTCCCCTCCCATTGGCCGCTCGGGCAACCCGCCAAGGTCGAACAAGTAGTGCGGCAATTATGGATAGTGCGAGGGGAAAGGATACCTTAGGCAGGTACACGCACAAAATGCGTTTTTAGAGTGAAGGAGCCACCACCATGGCAGCAGATAGCAGTTTTGACGTTACCTCCAAGATCGACCGTATGGAGCTCGATAACGCCATTAATCAGGCGGTCCGTGAGATTGAGACCCGCTTTGATTTCAAAAACACAGGTTCAAAGATTGAACTTGAAGGCGACAAGGTCTTAATTGAGGCAGACACTGAAGAACGCGCAAAGGCGGCTTTAGATGTTGTGAAGGACAAGATGATCAAGCGTGGAGTTTCCTTAAAGCACCTTGATGCTGGCGCACCACAACTATCAGGAAAGATTTACAAGATTGCTGCTCCCCTTAAGGAAGGCATCTCAACAGAGAATGCAAAAAAGATTGCAAAGAAGATTCGTGATGAGGGTCCAAAATCAGTAAAGACTCAGATTCAAGGTGATGAGCTTCGTGTAACTTCAAAGAGTCGCGATGATCTGCAGGAAACAATGGCCATGATTAAAGATGGCGGCTGGGATTTTGCTGTTCAATTTACGAACTTTAGATAATTGAGTAAAAACAAGCTCGGTCTTCTATTTGGTGTAAGTGCATACTCTTTATGGGGTGCATTTCCTTTGTACTGGCCGCTGCTTGAACCAGCTAATCCCCTAGAAATTGTTTCGCACCGTGCGGTGTGGAGTTTGGTTTTCTGTTTCATTGTTTTGGCGGCAACTAAAGCATTGAAATCAACCCTTGCAACCCTGAAGCGCCCAACTGTTGCGGTAAAACTCTTTTTATCCTCATTCTTGATTTCAGTTAACTGGTTGGTTTACATCTGGGCCACCAATAATGAACATGTTGTTGAAGCATCACTTGGCTACTACATCAACCCTTTGATCATTATTGGCTTTGGCGTTATCTTTTTGAAGGAAAAGATGCGTCCTTTGCAGTGGGCGGCGGTAACTATTGCAACCCTTGGTGTTTTGGTTTTGACCTTTGATTACGGTCGCTTACCTTGGATCGCTTTAGCACTGGCTGTTTCATGGGGAAGTTACGGACTGATAAAGAAGCAGTTGGGGTTAGGCGCACTTGAGGGGCTCGCAATTGAGACCCTTATTTCCTCTGTTTTCTACCTCAGCTACCTAATTTATATAGGTAATCAAGGCACCGGTCAGTTTGGCCACGGGTGGGGCATGACAGCGCTGTTAATCAGCGCCGGAGCGGTAACTGCTATTCCGCTTCTACTTTTCAATGGCTCAACTAACAGACTTCCATTTACCACAATTGGTTTGCTGCAATACATCACACCAACTCTTCAGTTTTCTATTGGTGTTTGGGTTCTCAATGAGGATATGCCAACTGCGCGTTGGATTGGTTTCTTGATTATTTGGGCGGCACTTGTTGCCCTTGCCATAGATCTAATTAGATCAAGCAGAACGGTCAATAACAGCGTCGCATAGCGACATCAAAGCACCTGTTGCATCATTGATTGGCAGCGGTCCTAATGCATTGCGTGCTTCTCTTGCAGTCATGAGCAACTGCTCACGTGACTCATCAAGTGCCTTGTGATTACGAAGTGCCACTAAAACCTGTTGCACAGTTGCTTCATCTTCGATCGGTGCGCTCAAAAGCTGCTTGAGCTCAGCATCTGCTGGATCATTTGATTTCATAACATTGAGAGTTACTAGAGTTGGAACACCCTCACGCAAATCTGTACCAGGAGTCTTTCCTGATTGATTTGATTCGCTTGCAATATCAATAACATCATCCTGTCTCTTATACACATCTGACGCTGCCGACGATCTACTCTGTGTA
>CALMBJ010000019.1 GCA_937860175.1 uncultured Actinomycetes bacterium | reverse complement strand
TCCGTATCTTGAAGCGTTCATCACACATCTCAGTTGCAGTTAGCGATGTAAAAGCTTCATCGAAAACTCTTAACTTGAAGAAAACAACTCAGAAGGGAGCGACCAAGTAATGGGTCAAAAAGTAAACCCACACGGCTTCCGTCTCGGCATTACAACTGAATTCAAGTCACGTTGGTACGCAGACAAGCTATACAAGGATTACGTCAAGGAAGATGTCGAAATCCGTCGCTTGATGCAGAAGGGTATGGAGCGCGCTGGTGTATCTCGAATTGAAATCGAGCGCACACGTGATCGCGTCCGTATCGATCTACACACTGCACGTCCAGGAATTGTTATTGGCCGTCGTGGTCAAGAAGCAGACATCCTTCGTCAGCGTCTAGAGAAGCTAACAGGCAAGCAGGTACAGCTAAATATTCTTGAGGTTAAGAACCCAGAGATCGATGCACAGCTTGTTGCACAAGGAATCGCGGAGCAGCTTGCTGCACGTGTTTCATTCCGTCGCGCAATGAAGAAGTCGATGCAAACAGCAATGAAGTCTGGCGCACAGGGCATCCGTGTTCAGTGTGGTGGTCGTCTTGGTGGTGCAGAAATGTCACGTTCTGAGTTCTACCGTGAAGGTCGTGTACCTCTACACACACTTCGCGCCGATATTGATTATGGCTTCTACGAGGCACATACAACATTTGGTCGCCTAGGTGTGAAGGTATGGATCTACAAGGGCGAAGTTATTGGTTCACGTACAGAGCGTGCTGAAAAGGCACTTGCAGAAGCTCGTGCACCAAAGCCAGAGCGCCGCGGACCTCGTACACCACGCGCACCAAAGGCAGAGGTAACTGTTTCTCAGGGAACACCTACTGCAACCGCGGAAGGAGAATCTAACTAATGTTGATTCCACGTCGTGTTAAGCACCGTAAGCAGCACCACCCATCCCGTAAGGGCGCAGCAAAGGGCGGATCAACAGTTGCATTTGGTGACTTCGGTATTCAAGCTCTCGCTCCAGCTTATGTAACAAACCGTCAGATTGAAGCGGCTCGTATCGCTATGACTCGTTACATCAAGCGTGGTGGAAAGGTTTGGATCAATATTTATCCAGATCGTCCATTGACTAAGAAGCCTGCTGAAACTCGTATGGGTTCCGGTAAGGGTTCTCCTGAGTGGTGGATTGCAAATGTTAAGCCAGGTCGCGTGATGTTTGAGATCTCTGGTGTTTCAGAAGCAATTGCAACAGAAGCGATGCGTCTTGCGATGCACAAGCTTCCAATGAAGTGTCGTGTAGTAAAGCGTGAGGAGGCATAAGTGGCTACTACAACTAATGAAGTACTACGCCAGTTAACAGCTGATGAGTTGACCAGCAAGGTGCGCGAGTTGAAGGAAGAACTCTTCAATCTACGTTTCCAGGCAGCAACAGGACAGCTAGAAAGCCACGGTCGTCTTAGCGAGGTTCGCAAAGAGATCGCACGTGTCTACACAATTATTCGCGAACGCGAACTAGGAATCGGAGGAGCTGCGTAATGACTACTAACAATGCAGATCGCAGCGACCGTAAGGTCCGTGAAGGAATTGTTGTAAGCGACAAGATGGATAAGACCATCACCGTTGAGGTTTCAAACCGTGTTAAGCACGGCATGTACTCAAAGGTTATGTCTCGCTCAAGCAAGCTAAAAGCACATGACGAGCAGAACTCTGCTGGCATGGGCGATCGTGTACTCATCATGGAAACTCGTCCATTGTCAGCAACAAAGCGCTGGCGTTTGGTCGAGATTCTCGAGAAGGCAAAGTAAGGGTTCGGTGGATAACTAATGATTCAACAAGAATCGCGCCTACGCGTCGCGGATAACACAGGAGCTAAGGAGCTTCTCTGTATTCGTGTGCTCGGTGGATCCAAGCGCCGCTATGCCGGTATCGGAGACATCATCGTTTGCTCTGTTAAGGATGCAATTCCTGGCGGACAGGTAAAGAAGGGTGAGGTCGTAAAGGCTGTCATCGTTCGTACAGTTAAGGAACGTCGTCGTCCAGATGGTTCCTACATCAAGTTTGACGAGAATGCTGCAGTGATTTTGAAGGCTGATGGCGAGCCACGTGGAACCCGTATCTTCGGACCAGTTGCACGTGAACTTCGCGATAAGCGCTTCATGAAGATCATCTCGCTAGCTCCGGAGGTGCTCTAATAATGGCAAAGATTAAGAAGGATGACACCGTTCTTGTTATCGCGGGTAAAGATCGCGGAACAACAGGAAAGGTAATTTCAGTTGATGGCAACCGTGTAACAGTTGAAGGCGTAAACCGCCAGAAGCGTCACACGAAGGAGACAACTGGTGATCGCGGCGTAAAGGTCGGCGGAATCATCACTGTTGAAGCATCACTACACATTTCAAATGTCATGGTCGTTGATGGGGATGGCAAGGCAACTCGTCTTGGTGTTCGCAAAGATGAAGAAGGCAAGAATGTTCGTATCTCACGTCGCACCGGAAAGGACATCTAATGTCAACCAAGGTAGATGTACGTCTAAAGGCTAAGTACAAGAGCGATATCGCTCCTGCACTAAAGAGCGAGTTTGGATTCAAGAATCCAATGATGGTTCCAACACTTGTAAAGGTCATCGTAAACATGGGTGTCGGCGACGCTGCTCGTGATTCAAAGTTGATCGAAGGAGCTATCCGCGACCTAACAACAATCACTGGCCAAAAGCCACAGGTCACAAAGGCGCGCAAATCAATCGCTCAGTTCAAGCTTCGTGAGGGTCAGCCAATTGGCGCACACGTAACTTTGCGCGGAGATCGTATGTGGGAGTTTGCAGATCGTTTGCTTTCAATCTCACTTCCACGTATCCGCGACTTCCGTGGTCTTTCACCAAAGCAGTTTGATGGAAATGGAAACTACACCTTCGGTCTAACCGAGCAGGTTGTATTCCCAGAAATCGAGCAGGACAAGGTTGATCGTCCACGCGGTATGGATATTACTTTCGTAACGACAGCAAAGAATGATGCTGAAGGTCGCGCACTACTCAAGGCGCTCGGCTTTCCATTCAAGGAGGCATAAGCCATGGCAAAGACATCGCTCAAGGTAAAGGCAGCTCGCAAGCCTAAGTTCAAGGTTCGCGGCTATACACGTTGCCAGCGTTGCGGACGTCCACACTCTGTTTATCAGAAGTTTGGTATCTGCCGTGTGTGCTTCCGCGAGATGGCTCACCGTGGTGAGCTTCCTGGTATCACCAAGGCATCCTGGTAATACAGAAGTAAAGAACAAGAAATTCAAGCCCTATCCAAATAACTACAACGAACAAGGTCTATAGAAAGAAACCAGTTCGAGAAAGGCCACGAGGCCACGTATGACAATGACAGATCCGATCGCAGACATGTTGACACGTCTGCGCAACGCGAACTCTGCCTACCATGATTCGGTTTCAATGCCGTCATCATCGGTCAAGGTACGTATCGCTGCGATCCTTCAACAAGAGGGATACATCGCGGGATACCGTGTTGAAGATGCAGAAAATGGAGTAGGTAAGAACCTTGTTCTTGACCTTAAGTTTGGTGCAAACCGTGAGCGTTCAATCGCTGGTTTGCGTCGCGTAAGCAAGCCAGGACTTCGCGTGTACGCAAAGTCAACATCACTACCTAAGGTACTTGGTGGACTAGGCGTTGCAATTATTTCAACCTCATCTGGATTGCTTACTGATAAGCAGGCCAACAAGCAGGGCGTAGGCGGAGAAGTTCTCGCCTACGTATGGTGATCATCTAATGTCACGTATTGGTCGCATGCCTATCGCCGTACCAAGCGGCGTAGAAGTAACAATCGCTGGACAGCATGTTGCAGTGAAGGGCCCAAAGGGTTCTCTCTCACTTAACGTTGCTGAGCCAATTCAAGTTTCCCAAGAAGCTGGTGTTATCACCGTTGCTCGTCCAAACGAGGAGCGCGTAACACGTTCACTTCACGGTCTATCTCGCACACTTGTTGCGAACATGGTCGAGGGCGTAACCAACGGTTACACAATCACAATTGAAATCGTTGGTGTTGGTTACCGTGTTGCTGAAAAGGGTCAGGACCTAGAGTTCCAGCTCGGTTACAGCCACAACATCCAATTCCCAGCACCTGAAGGAATCACCTACAAGGTTGAGTCACCAACAAAGTTCCATATCTCTGGAATTGATAAGCAGTTGGTTGGCGAAGTAGCTGCAAAGGTAAAGAAGCTTCGCAAGGCTGATCCTTACAAGGGCAAGGGCTTGCGTATTTCAGGTGAAGTTGTTCGCCGCAAGCAAGGAAAGACAGGTAAGAAGTAATGGCTATTGGTGTAAAGGTCCGCAAAGGTTCGGCAACAAACGCCCGTGCCCGTCGTGCTTTCCGCGTTCGCAAGAAGGTTTCCGGAACAGCATCTCGTCCACGTTTAGTCGTTTCTCGCTCATCACGTCACTTGTTTGTACAGGTTATTGATGACACACAGGGCAAGACTCTTGCCTATGCATCCACAATGGAATCTGATCTTCGTGCCGATAAGGGCGACAAGACTGCAAAGTCAAAGGCTGTTGGTGCATTGATCGCATCACGCGCTAAGGCTGCTGGAGTTTCAACTGTCGTATTCGATCGCGCAGGAAATAAGTACCACGGTCGTATTGCAGCTGTAGCTGACAGTGCACGAGAGAACGGATTGGAGTTCTAATGTCTACTAATCCAACTACTGCGCCAGCATCAGCAGGCAACGAGCGAGGTAAGGGACGCCCAGAGCGTCGCGAACGTCGTGATGATCGTGAGAAGGAAAAGAATCCATTCATGGAGCGCGTTGTATTTATCAACCGCGTATCTAAGGTTGTTAAGGGTGGACGTCGTTTCTCATTCACCGCACTTGTAGTTGTCGGCGACGGCAATGGTCAGGTCGGTATTGGTTACGGAAAGTCTAAGGAAGTTCCAGCAGCGATTGCTAAGGCAGTGGAAGAAGCGAAGAAGTCATTCTTCACAGTTCCACGTGTTCAGGGAACAGTTCCTCACCCAGTACAAGGTGAAACTGCAGCGGGTGTAGTTCTTCTACGTCCAGCTAGCCCAGGTACCGGAGTTATCGCCGGTGGTCCAGTGCGTGCAGTTCTTGAGTGTGCAGGTATCACAGATGTTTTGACTAAGTCACTCGGATCTAACAATGCAATCAACATGGTTCACGCAACCGTTGCTGCATTGAAGATGCTTGAGAGCCCAGCACAAATTGCTGCGCGACGTGGTCGTCCATTGGAAGATGTTGCACCAGCAGCAATTATCCGCGCTTCACAGATCACGGTAGGTGCCTAATGCCACGTTTGAAAGTAACTCAGATTCGCTCAAAGGTTGGAAACAAGCCTGAGCAGCGTGACACTCTTCGTTCATTGGGCCTAAAGCGCATTAACGATGTTGTTGTTAAAGAAGATCGTCCAGAAATTCGTGGCATGGTTTACGCCGTTCGCCACCTGATTAAGGTTGAGGAGGTCGAATAAAGATGACTTTAAAACTTCATCATCTTCGCCCAGCTCCAGGTGCAAAGAAGGCCAAGACTCGTAAGGGTCGCGGTGAGGCATCAAAGGGTAAGACCGCAGGTCGCGGTGGTAAGGGAACACGCGCTCGTAACACAGTTCGTGCAGGTTTCGAAGGTGGTCAGCTACCTCTCGTAATGCGCTTGCCAAAGCTTCGCGGATTTAAGAACCCAGCACGTATTGAGTACCAAGCGGTGAATGTTTCAACAATTAACGCGCTATTCCCTAAGGGTGGCGATGTAACTGTTGCAGATCTCATTGCAAAGGGTGCCGTTCGCGACAGTTTGCCTGTAAAGGTCCTTGGAAATGGCGAAATCGATGTCAAGGTGAGTGTTACTGCACACGCTTTCTCATCATCTGCTGTAGACAAGATCACTGCAGCCGGCGGCAAGACAAACGTTCTCTAATAAGCGAACTGTTTAAGACGAAAGAGACAGAGGAGAAGATAAATGCTTTCAGCATTTGCTACAGCTTTTAAGACACCAGATCTGCGAAAGAAGATCTTCTTCACTCTCTCAATCATGGCTTTGTTCCGCTTTGGCTCACTTGTTCCAACACCGGGTGTCTCATATACAAATGTGAAGCAGTGTTTGGCAACAGCTGAGACTGGTGGATTGTTTGGTTTGATCAACCTATTCAGCGGTGGAGCGCTCATTCAGCTCTCTGTTTTCGCGCTAGGAATCATGCCTTACATCACCGCATCGATCATCGTGCAGTTGTTAACAGTTGTAATTCCTCGCTTTGAAACCCTTAAGAAAGAGGGACAGTCAGGAACTGCAAAGTTAACTCAGTACACACGTTACTTAACAATTGGTTTAGCGGTATTGCAGTCAACTGGTTTGATCGCAGTAGCACGTACACCAGGACGCTTAATTGCAGGTTGCGATCTTGCAATCATCCCTGACACTTCATGGCAGCGAATCGTCACAATGATCGTGGTTATGACAGCTGGTACATCTGTTGTTATGTGGCTTGGTGAGCTCATCACTGATCGTGGTGTTGGTAACGGTATGTCAATCTTGATCTTCACATCAATTGCAGCAACCTTCCCAAGCCAGCTCTGGTCAATCCGTCTACAAAAGGGTCTATTCGCCTTCATCTTCATCTTGGCGGTAGGTGTTCTGATTGTTGCTGCGGTTGTCTTTGTTGAGCAGGCTCAACGTCGTATCCCAGTTCAATATGCAAAGCGCATGGTTGGACGTCAGGCATATGGCGGAACAAGTACCTACATTCCAATCAAGGTAAACCAGGCTGGTGTTATCCCAGTAATTTTTGCCTCATCATTGCTGTACATCCCATCACTGATCGTGAACTTCACAGCAAGTACAGCGCCTTGGGCTGTATGGGTTAGCCGTAACTTTGTAAATGGCGACAACATTGTTTATGTAGCGACATATGCTGCGCTTATCATCTTCTTCACATACTTCTACGTAGCAATTACCTTCAACCCAGATGAGGTTGCAGATAACATGAAGAAGTACGGTGGATTCGTTCCAGGTATCCGTGCCGGAAAGCCAACATCTGAGTACCTACAGTATGTTCTCTCACGCATCACAGCTCCTGGTTCTATGTACCTTGCATTGGTTGCAATTATTCCAATCGGTGCACTTGTGCTCTTTGGTGCAACGCAGAACTTCCCATTTGGTGGAACCGCGATCTTGATCGTTGTTGGTGTTGGTCTAGATACTGCAAAGCAGATTGAATCTCAGCTACAACAACGTTCATACGAGGGATTCCTTAAGTAATGCGTCTAGTCCTGGTAGGTCCACCAGGTGCTGGCAAGGGAACGCAAGCGCAATTCCTGGCTGAGCACTTTTCTATTCCACACATCTCAACTGGCGATATCTTCCGTGCCAATTTGAAGGCTGGAACAGATCTAGGAAAACAGGCACAAACATTTATGGATCGTGGAGAGTTAGTTCCAGATTCAGTCACAAATGAGATGGTTAAAGATCGCTTAACCCATGATGATGTCGCCAACGGATTTATTCTCGATGGCTTCCCACGCAATGTTGCTCAAGCTGAAGTCCTTCGCGCAATCCTTGCCGAAAAGAAGACTCCACTTCAAGCGGTCTTGGAGTTCTCAGCACCAGATACTGAAATTATCGCCCGACTTTTGCAACGTGCAGAGATCGAAAAACGTGTTGATGACCAGGAAGATGTGATCAAGCGACGTCTCGAAGTTTATGCAGAGCAGACCGCTCCAATTATCTCTTTCTACCGTAATGAAGGTTTACTAATCTCCGTTAGCGCTGTTGGAGATATCAAAGACATCACCGCAAGCGCGATTTCTGCACTAAGCCGCGTAGCCCAGTAAGTTTTCACTCATGGCTATTCAGGTAAAAACCCTTGATCAACTCAAGACGATGCGTCGTGCTGGGTTAGTTGTTGCTGAGATTCACAAGGCAATTCGTGAGGCGATTAAGCCGGGCATGACTACAAGCGCGCTAGACACAATCGCCGAAGCGGTAATTAAGCGCCACGGTGCTACCTCAAATTTCAAGGGCTACCACGGCTTTCCGGCAACTATTTGCGTTTCAGTAAATGATGAGATCGTTCACGGCATTCCCGGAGATCGCGTGATTAATGATGGTGATGTCGTATCAGTTGATTGTGGCGCAATTATCGATGGCTGGCATGGAGATGCAGCCTTTTCTATCGGCATCGGAACCATCGATCCAGAAGATCAAAAGCTAATGGATGTCTGTGAAGAGTCTATGTGGCGTGGAATTGCAGCTGGAAAAAATGGCGCAAAGCTCTCAGATATTGGATATGCAATTGAGCAGTACACAAACTCGCAAGGCAAGTATGGAATTTTGCAGGAGTATGGCGGACATGGCATCGGAACTGAGATGCACCAAGAGCCACATGTTCTTAACTTTGGCAAAGCAGGTAATGGTCCAGAGATCATTCCGGGCTTTGTTTTAGCGATAGAGCCGATGATTACTCGAGGCTCAGCCCGCACTAAGGTTCTAGCCGATGATTGGACAGTTGTTTCTGCGGATAAGTCGCGTGGCTCTCACTTTGAACATACCTACGCGATCCTGCCTGATGGAAAGCCATTTGTTCTGACCTCATTTGACGGGGGAAAGGCTGAGCTTGCTCGCCTCGGTGTTGTCGTTTCAGATCTACTGTAAAAACACCGATTTCGTTACCTTTTTGAGACTAAAAACCCTTACATCTGGCAGATAGAGCCTGTACTTTCTCTCCATCCCTCACCCTCGAGGGCAGGAAAAAATGGAGAACTCATCGATGAGAAAGACCTCTTTAATCCGCTTCGCTGTTGTGGCAACTGCAGTTGCTGCATTAGTAAGCACAACCCTTCCGGCACAAGCTGCTGTGAAGCCGGCAAGCAAAGCAACAGTTGGCGATGACTGCACAGCAGCATCAGCAGCATCAAACAGAGTTGCTAAGGGCCGCGGCGTAGATGGCTCAGATTTAACATGCATGGTCGTACCAACAGGTTCATTCAAGGGCCAAACAAAGTGGTGGTACAAGGATGTTAAGCCGCTAAAGAATATTGACTGGACTGTTCCAGCAAACCCAGGTGGATACTCACTTACAAGTAATGCAATCAGCGACACATTGAAGGCTGAAGGCCTACTTGGTCAGTACTCATCATCATTCAAGCCAGGTGCCGGTGGTGCTGTTGGACTTGGTGCATTCCAAGAGATTAAGGGCAAGCCAGAGGCTGCTCTTGTTACTGGAATTGCAATGACTGGTGGACTTTACTCAAACAAGTCACCTCTAAATCTTCTTGCATCAACACCAATTGCAAAGGTTCTACGTGAGTACAACGCAATTGTTGTTCCTGCTAACTCAAAGTACCGTAACCTAAAGCAGCTAATGGATGATCTAAAGGCTCGTCCAAACAGCGTTGCAATCGCTGGTGGAAGCAAGGGCGGAATTGATCACCAGGTAATGGGACTTCTTGCACAAGGTGCAGGTATTGATCCAACCAAGTTGAACTATGTTGTGTTCTCAGGTGGTCCAGAAGTTCTAACATCAATTCTCTCTGGCTCAACACAGGTAGGTATCTCAGGTTCATCTGAGTTCAACGCATTCGTTGCATCAGGAAGAGTTCGTGTACTTGGAGTTTCATCTGCACGACCACTTGCTGGTTTCAAGGGTCAGACCTTCGTTCGTCAGGGTTACAACCTTGTCTACGGAAACTGGCGTGGAGTAATGGCTCCAGCTGATATCTCTAAGGCTGATTACAACAACTTCATTAAGGTAATGGACATCATGCATGTTTCACCTTCATGGAAGGAACAGCTAAAGAAGAACAACTGGGATAACGAGTTCGAGGCAGGACTTAAGTTCAAGTCATTCCTCGAGAAGCACATTCCAGAAATCAATACTGTTATGAAGGGTCTTGGAATCTAATTTGATTCTCAACAAGCTCTCTAAGCAAGGAAAGGGGGAGCTGGCATTTGCCAGCTCCTTCTTCTTGCTTGGAATTTTCGTGGCCTGGGATACCTCAGGTATGGATATCCCGCAGGACAACTCAATTGTTAGTCCGCAAACTTTCCCATACATGGTTGCTGCATTTGCTTCCTTAGTTGGCCTCGGATTGATTGTGGATGTATTGCGTGGAAAGAACGGCGTACCTGATGGAACTGAACCAGGGGATCCGTACTCACCAATAAATTGGAAGACGATGGGAATTGTTGCCGCAGCAATCGGCATGCATGTTATTTTGCTAGAGACAGCAGGGTATGTACTCGCTGCAACTGTTTGTTTTTGGGGAGTTGCCTACGCCTTTGGTTCTCGCAGAATTTTGAAAGACTTTCTTATTAGCGCAGTTTTCGCAAGTATCGTTTACTTGGCATTTAGCAGGGGATTAAACATCAATTTACCTGCAGGCATCTTTGACGGGATTCTAGATAATGGGTAGCAACTTCACACTCTTACTTGACGGATTCCAAACCGTCTTTACACCTACAAACTTAATGTTTGGCCTCTTGGGAACTTTCTTAGGAACACTTGTAGGAGTGCTCCCTGGAATTGGTCCAGCGTTGGCTATTGGTTTATTGCTCCCAATTACCTTGACGGTAAATCCAACCTCAGCATTGATCATGTTTGCGGCGATTTTTTATGGAGCTATGTATGGCGGATCAACAACCTCGATTCTCTTAAATACGCCGGGTGAAAGTGGATCGGTTATCACCGCCCTTGAGGGCAATAAGATGGCAAAGGCTGGGCGTGCAGGAGCAGCGCTTGCAACTGCAGCGATTGGTTCATTTGTCGCGGGCACAATTGCAACAATATTGCTGGCCTTCGGTGCACCTTTATTAGCTGAATTCGCCTTAACAATTCAACCTGCAGGGTATTTGGCGTTGATTATTTTGGCTTTTGCTACCGTCGGAACCTTGCTAGGAACTTCACGCATCCGCGGATTAATCGCACTATCTATGGGCTTAGTTATCGGTCTAATTGGAGCAGATCTTCAATCAGGCGCACTTCGCCTTACCTTTGGAAATTTGAATGCGATTGATGGAATCGAGACAGTTACTGTAATTGTTGCCATCTTTGCCTTGGGCGAGACCTTGTACCTTGCTAGCCGCCACACATTAGTGAAGGCATCGGTCTTGCAGGTAGATGGAAAAGCTTGGATGACACGTCAAGATTTCAAGCGCTCATGGAAGCCTTGGCTGCGCGGTACCGCCATTGGTTTTCCACTAGGTGTAGTCCCTGCAGGTGGATCAGAAGTTCCTACCTTCTTGTCATATGGTGTTGAAAAAGCACTTTCCAAGAACAAGGATGAGTTTGGCAAGGGCGCTATCGAAGGTGTTGCTGGTCCAGAGGCTGCAAACAATGCAAACGCCGCAGGTGTATTAGTTCCAATGCTTGCACTGGGCTTGCCAACATCTGCAACTGCTGCGGTGGTTCTAGTTGCATTCCAATCATTTAATATTCAGCCAGGCCCAATGCTTTTCCAGACAAATCCGGAAATTGTTTGGAGCTTGATTGCATCCCTCTTTGTAGGAAACTTCTTACTCTTGGTATTAAACCTTCCATTGATTCGTTTTTGGGTAATGTTGCTGAAGATTCCTACACATTATTTGTATGCCGGAATTACAACCTTCGCACTTTTGGGTGCATATGCACTGAACAACTCAACATTTGACTTGCAGGTAGCGTTGGCAGTTGGCGTGATCGGCTTCCTCTTCCGTCGTTTCGGAGTTCCGATTACTCCATTGATCATCGGTGCAATCCTTGGGCCATTGTCAGAGCTTTATTTCAAGCGCTCACTACAAATCAGCCAGGGCGATTGGGGCATCTTGATAGATGGAACCTTCCCTAAGGTTATTTATGGAATCTTGATCCTGGTGATCATCGGACCTCTTGTTTGGAACTTCAAGAAGAGCTTTGCCATTAAGAAGTAAATGGCTGCAGATAAGTTACTTCCGTGGGCGAAACCACTTCTGGTTTCATCCACACTGACACAAGCAACCATCTACGTTCTTCGCCCTATGATCACCTATCGGGCGATTGAATTAGATGCCAACGCCGCTCAAATTGGTTTGATCGCAGCGTTGTACGCGCTTTTCCCGGTTTTGTTAGCTCTGCAATTTGGATCCTGGGTCGGAAAACTTGGTGAGGCTAAGTTCATCATTTATGGCACTTTGGCCATGATGGTTACGTCAGCAGCTTTAATCTTTGCAAACAATCTTGTGACACTTGGAATCGCAACGGCAGCTGCTGGGCTTGCGCACTTGGCCTGCATGGTTGGTGGTCAATCCATGGTTGCACTGCGTGCTCCTCGAGCAAGTTATGACAGATACTTTGGTTTTTACACCTTCAGTGCATCTGTTGGTCACATGCTTGGACCAATCATCGCAACAATTGTTGCAGGCTCCAATGGCACTCTGCCTAAGTCAACATCCAATGCATTCTTGCTTGGAGTTGTGTTAACAATAATTGCCTTGGTTCCAGTTATTAAATGGAGAAATGAAAGACCCACCGTTGAAGCTAAAGAGAATGCAGACGGTACCTTTAAAGCTGCAGCTAAATTAGTTAAGCGCCCAGGAATCATGGCAGCGATCTATATTTCATTAGCGATCTCATCGGTAGCCGATGTATTAGTTGTTTTCTTGCCGCTGTTTGGCACTGAGAACAACTTCTCTTCATATGCAATCGGTGCAATTCTTGCCATTCGAGCAGGAACAACGATGATGTCTAGGTTTTTCTTAGGCCGATTAAGTCAGCGTTTTTCAACTTTCCAATTACTGTGGTGGAGCACCATCATTTCAACCTTGTGTTGTGGTGCGATGGCATTTGCTCAGACCCCACTTTCCTTAGGAGTAATTGTCTTCATCGCAGGTTTCTCATTAGGAGTAGGCCAGCCGCTGACTATGTCTCTGATCTCGCAAAAAACTGAAAGCAATGAGCGGGCACTTGCCGTTTCTGCACGATTGATGGGTAATAGATTTGGCCAATTCCTGGTGCCAGCCACCGCCGGCACCTTGGCGGCGGCATCAGGGGCAGGGGCGGTCTTTATCGGCTTAGCGGTACTGCTAGCCAGCTCGATTTTCAGCGTAAAACGCAACTGATCTGTGGCCTGAATTACAAGGTTGTAGTTCATTGGGCGGATTTCCCTTATTTGAGCCTGAGCCCTAAACTACGAGTTCGCTTGTTTCACGCTTAAACAGAAATGTAGGTACAGCTTGGCTAAAAAAGATGGCGCCATCGAGATGGAAGGCACCGTTGCTGAAGCTTTACCTAACGCAATGTTTCGCGTGGAGCTAACTAACGGACATAAAGTCCTCGCTCACATTAGCGGCAAGATGCGAAAGAACTACATTCGTATTCTTCCTGCCGATCGTGTGATCGTTGAAATGAGTCCGTACGACCTAACAAAGGGTCGAATTATTTATCGTTATAAGTAACAAGGGGAGCAATAGACATGAAGGTTAATCCAAGCGTTAAGAAGATTTGCGATAAGTGCAAAGTCATTCGCCGCAAGGGTCGCGTCATGGCTGTCTCTTATACACATCTCCGAGCCCACGAGACAGGCAGAAATCT
>CALMBJ010000018.1 GCA_937860175.1 uncultured Actinomycetes bacterium | reverse complement strand
GAGATTTCTGCCTGTCTCGTGGGCTCGGAGATGTGTATAAGAGACAGGTAAGTGAGCGATCCATCGCTCTTTGTCATTACGCGATCTTTATCATCGCCAAAATCAGTGGTGCGCAGCCATACAGCGCCATCTACCTCAAAAACATGGCCCTGTGCGCGCAGCTTTTCCATTCCATGCTCTACCGCACCTTGTTCATGCAGTGAGCGTTCTGAGAACCAGACATCAAAATGAGTATTAAAGGTATCGAGAACTCGCTGTTGATCCTTTAGCTGCAATTGATATGCAGCTTCACGGAATGCAACTACACGTTCGGTTTCAGGTAAATCTTTGATCCCTGAATTCTGCGCAACAACATCTGCTGCTAAATCTTTGATGTAATCACCTTGATATCCATTTTCAGGAACTGGGTTTCCAAGTGCTACCGCTTCAACTGATTGACCAAAGTAATCCATCTGGTTTCCGCGATCATTGATGTAAAACTCACGCGTTACTGATGCACCTGCTGCAGAAAGAACGCGACCTAGTGCATCGCCAACGGCTGCCCAACGTGTATGACCCAGGTGCAATGGTCCGGTTGGGTTTGCACTAATAAATTCCAGGTTGATCTTTACGCCGGCGAGCGCATTTCCTTTTCCGTAATCCTTTGTTGCCTTTAAAATTGTTTCAACTAACGCAGCTTGGCTTGCGCGGTTCAAAGTAATGTTGATAAATCCAGGTCCAGCAATATCAACCTTTGAAATTCCATCGACACCTTGCAACTGATCCGCAATTACTTGTGCGACCTCGCGCGGATTCATTCCTGCAGGCTTGGCCAATTGCAATGCAATAGAAGATGCATAGTCGCCATGGCTGCGATCCTTCGGGCGTTCTAGCTTGATCGCATCTGGGGCCGACCCGGTCAGAACCCCTGCCGCCAGGGCGCGCCCAATGGCCGCCTTGAGGGCCGCCTCGAGCTGTTCAACCTGTGTGGACATTGGGCAAGGTTATCGCGCGCCCGCATAGGCGTTACCTAATCGTTAGATAAAGGGGTGAGATTTCTGAGCAAATCTAGTGACCTTTTTAGCCGTGCGTACTACTTTCTATACACGTTGTGCCCTCCACATCTGGCCGAAATAGCTCGGTCAGGGGCAAAACACCTTTGAAAGGTTCGATATATGAAGAAGCTTCGTTACGCGCTTACAGCACTTGTTGCTGTATTCGCACTCGTACTAACAGGTTGCTCAAGCTCATCAGATTCTGCTGGCGATGGTTTCGTCGGTGTGATCCTTCCTGATGCAGCATCATCAAACCGCTGGGAAACCGCTGACCGTGGATTCCTACAAGCAGCATTTGATGCAGCCGGAGTTAAGGTAGATATTCAAAACGCAAACGGTGACAAGGAACAATTCGCAACAATTGCAGACCAGATGCTTACAGCTGGTGCAAAGGTGCTAATCCTTGTAAACCTAGATTCAGATTCAGCTAAGGCTGTTCAGGACAAGGCTGCAGCACAGGGTGTAAAGACAATCGACTACGACCGTCTAACGCTTAATGGTTCAGCTTCATACTACGTTTCATTTGATAACGAAGCAGTTGGTCGTTCACAAGGTGAAGGTATCAAGGCATGTCTTGATGCAGCAGGAAAGACAAATGCACGTATCGTTTACTTGAACGGTTCACCTACTGACAACAACGCAACACTATTCAAGGCAGGTTACGACTCAGTACTACGTCCTTTGATCGATTCAAAGAACTACACACTTGTTGATGACCAAGCTGTCCCAGACTGGGATAACGCAAAGGGTGGCGTAATTTTCGAACAGCAGCTAACAAAGGCTGGCGGAAAGCTTGATGCAGTTGTTTCAGCTAATGAAGGTCTTGGACTTGCAGCGATCGCTGTTCTCAAGAAGAACAAGCTAAACGGCAAGGTCTGTGTATCTGGTCAGGATGCAACTGTTGATGGACTGCGTGCAGTTCTAACAGGAGACATGTCAAACACTGTCTACAAGGCTATTAAGGCTCAGGCAGAAGCGACAGCAGAGCTAGCAATCACACTGCTACGCGGTGAGGAAGCAACGACAGCAACTGGATCAGTTAACAACGGTTCAATTGATGTTCCTTCAGTTCTATTGGTTCCAGTCGGTATCACAAAGGCAAACGTCAAGGATGTTATTGCTGATGGATTCCAGACTCGCGAAGCAGTTTGCGAAGGAATCGAAGAGCTCTGCACAGCTAACGGAATCTAATTTCCTTTAGTTAAAGCAGTAATAGATATAGGTTGCGGCTCGGGGTATCAACTCCGAGCCGCAACTTCTTTACTACAAAAGATTTAATGCCAAAAGAAACAGGGAGTTCATGACAACACCGCTACTGTCCTTAAGAGGAGTCAACAAATCCTTTGGACCCGTTCACGTCCTTAAGGATGTTAACTTCGATGTGCATGCAGGTCAGGTCACCGCTCTTGTTGGAGACAACGGTGCTGGTAAGAGCACGCTGATCAAGTGCATCGCCGGTATCTACACACCTGAAGCGGGTGAGTTCCTATTTGAAGGCAACAAGGTATCCATTGGTGGTCCACGTGATGCGACCGCTCTTGGAATTGAGATTGTGTATCAGGATCTGGCGCTGTGCGACAACTTGGACATCGTCCATAATATGTTTTTGGGGCGCGAGCAAAAGCGCGGACCAGTATTAAATGAGACCGCCATGGAAGCACTCGCCCGCAAAACTTTAGATGGCTTGAGTGTGCGAACAGTTAAATCAATTCGTCAAACAGTTTCATCTCTCTCTGGTGGACAACGCCAAACTGTTGCGATTGCCCGAGCTGTTCTTTGGAATAGCAAGGTTGTAATCCTTGATGAACCAACCGCGGCCCTTGGTGTTGCACAAACTGAACAGGTACTTAATCTTGTTCGACGTCTTGCAGATAATGGATTGGCAGTTGTTTTGATCAGCCACAACCTCAACGATGTATTTGAGGTCGCAGACAACATCGCAGCGCTGTACCTAGGAAACATGGCCGCGCAGGTCAATAAGAACGAGGTAATTCCTAGACAAGTTATTGAGTTAATCACTACTGGAAAATCTGCTGGAGTCGATGCTCCAGCTGCAAACACAGGAGCGAAGAAATGAGCATGAGTAATGAGGTAGAGGTCCCAACCATCAAGAGCGCTGTTGCTGATTATTGGGCGCGAGTAAAAGCTGGCGATATCGGCTCTTTGCCAGCTGTTCTTGGCTTAGTTGTTCTCTGCATAGTCTTTGGGTCTTTGTCAGATGTCTTCTTGACGCCTGGAAACTTTGCCAATCTCATTACCCAGGCGGCTGCAGTAATCGTTATTGCAATGGGACTTGTCTTTGTCCTGTTATTAGGAGAGATCGATCTATCTGCTGGATATACAGCAGGTGTTACTGGCGCTGTCCTAGTTATCTTGATTACCAATGAAGGTCATCCTTGGTATGTCGCGCTGCTAGCAAGTATCGCTGTTGGTGTTTTCCTTGGTTTTCTTTTGGGCACCTTGGTTGCTCGACTTGGAATTCCATCATTTGTTGTTACCTTGGCCGCCTTCTTGGCCTTCCAAGGAATCTTGCTGCTACTTGCAGGTGAAGGTGGAACTATCCGTATTGAAGACCCAACGGTGCTTGCGGTACAGAACTCAAATATGTCACCAACGGTTAGCTGGATCTTCTTCCTGATTGTTGCTGTCGCATATGTTTTGTCAGGTCTATCTTCGATGAACTCTCGCCGTAAAGCAGGTTTAAAAACAGAGCTAAAGAAGTTATGGATTATCAAAACCGCAGGGCTACTTTTGATTACAGGCCTTGCTGTGTTTGCGCTCAACCTTGAAAGAAGTAATAACCCAGATCTAGTAAGCCTCAAGGGAATTCCTTATGTAGTTCCCGTTATCTTGCTGCTACTAGTAATTGGAACATTTGTTTTAGGTCGCACAGCATTTGGACGTCATATTTACGCAGTGGGTGGAAATGCAGAGGCGGCACGCCGTGCAGGTATTGATGTGAAGAGAATTCGCATCTCTGCCTTCATGATCTGCTCAGGATTAGCAGCGATTGCAGGTCTAATCTTTGCCTCTCGCCAAAACTCAATCTCTCCAACAACTGGTGGAAGTTCAACACTTCTTTACGCAGTAGGTGCCGCTGTTATTGGTGGAACATCGCTGTTTGGTGGCAAGGGCAAAGTTCGCGATGCAATCCTTGGCGGCCTAGTAGTTGCTGTTATCGATAACGGCATGGGTCTCTTGGGTTATGCAGCAGGAATCAAGTTCATTGTTACCGGACTTGTTCTACTGGTCTCTGCAGGAGTTGATGCGATCTCTCGCAGAGGCTCCACTACTACTTAGCGGTTTACAGCCCCATTAAGTGCTCTAGCGCGAGCTGATCTACCGCTTCATAGCCGTAGCCACGCTTGCCCGCTGCCTCTACATCAAAGGAATCTTTTGCAAGATCCTTCCATGTTTCACCTGCAGCAAGGGTTGGCTCTGCAAGACCAGGAATGTTTGAATCCTTCATCGCGGCGATTACTCGTGGATCAGAACGGAATGCAGCTGCGCGCTCTTTGAGTGCAAGGTAGGTGCGCATGTTTGCGCTAGCTGACTCCCACACTCCCTTGTCATTTTCAGTGCGTGCTGGCTTGTAGTCAAAGTGCTTTGGTCCGCTGTAGTTGTAACGTTCAAGCAGGTCGACCAAGAAAAAGGCTGATTTCAAATCTCCATGACCGAAAACTAAATCTTGATCATACTTTGGACCGTGCTGACCATTAAGGTCGATGTGGAACAACTTCTTATGCCACAACGCTTGTGCAATTCCGTGGACAAAGTTAAGTCCGGCCATCTGCTCATGACCAACCTCAGGATTAAGCCCTACCAACTCTGGGCGATCCAAAGAGTTGATGAAGGCTAGAGCGTGGCCAATTGTTGGCAAGAAAATATCTCCACGTGGCTCATTTGGCTTTGGCTCAATAGCAAATTTAATGTCATAGCCGTTATCAGTTACAAACTCACCAAGAGTATTGAAAGCTTCGCGGAAGCGATCAAGTGCGATGTATGCATCCTTTGCGCCATCTGATTCAGCACCTTCGCGGCCGCCCCAGCAAACATATGTTGTGGCACCAAGTTCAACTGCAAGTTCGATGTTCTTCATAACCTTACGAATTGCATAACGGCGGATGTCTTTATCGTTAGATGTAAAGGCACCATCTTTAAAGACAGGATGGGTAAACAAATTTGTTGTCGCCATCGGCACCTTCATGCCGGTTTCAGCTAGCGCCTTTTTGAAACGATCGATGTGACCACGTCGTACGCTCTCATCACTTCCAAATGGGATCAGATCATCATCGTGGAAGGTGACACCGTAGGCGCCACGTGCTGCAAGCTCGTTGACGGTACGAACTGGATCAAGGGCTTCTCGTGTGGCATCGCCGAAGGGGTCACGGGCCTGCCAGCCAACGGTCCAGAGGCCAAAGGTGAACTTGTCTGCAGGGGTTGGATTAAGTGACATTGCGCGTGAACCTCTCGCTTTAGGTAGGCCCTTGGGGGGCGTTTTGGAACATTGCTAACTTACCTCTAATCTTGTTCCCTATCCATACCTCGGCGGTAACGCTTTGGTAAGGGTTTGCGGGAGTGGTGAAATGGCAGACACGCAGGTCTTAGGAACCTGTGTCTTCGGACGTGCGGGTTCAAGTCCCGCCTCCCGCACACTAGTTTTACTTCAACAGGCAACAATTTAAAGTTAGAGTCAAGCCATGGCAAAGAAATCTCCAGCCAAAATCAAAAAAGAGGCCGCGCAGATTAAGCGTGATGCAGCGGCTCGCCGCGAAGAGAAAAGGTTACAAAAACTCAACTCTCAATCCACTCCTACGCAAGATGAGGTCGATCTTGAGTACTACGCATCTGTTGATCAGGCATGGGTAGAGATTGGACTTGCCGCACCTGCACGACGCGCATTAATTGATGATGGGTTGTTCAAACTATCTGACCTTCGAAAGACATCACTTGCCGCGATTAAAGAGCTGCATGGCATGGGACCTAATGCAATTCGCATTTTGACCACTGAGATGAAAAAAGCAGATCTATCCTTTAGGAAATAAGTTAGTTACTGAAGGCAAAGGCGATAATCGCAACACCAGCAATTGCAAGCAATGCCTTAACTTCGCGTCGACCAAGAATTGAGGCTAATGCAGGAACAAAAGTTGCGCCAAGGATTACAGCTCCTGGTCCAAAGATTAATGCGCTGCGAGAAACAACATCAGGCTCTCCCCATTGGTAGCGAAGGTTGATGAGGCCACAAGCAAAAAGCAGATAGCCGCCCATTCGATAATTGTTGATCCAATACTTATCTAACTTCTCATTTTTTTCAGAGCTCATGCGATAAGTCTATAAATGCAAACAGGAGTGCCGCTTTCGCGACACTCCTGTTTTAAGGATTCTTAGTTAAAAGAAACCACTAATCAAAGATTAGTGATCGTCCTTCATTCCTTCTGCGATTGACTTCATACGTGCAATCTTCAGGATTGTTAGACCGAATACACACTTCGCCAAGATATCTGCGATTGTGTAACCAACCTGAACTGCTACGAATGATGATGCTGTTTCGCTTCCAACAATGTTGAAGATGTAAGCGATTGGGTATACGCCCCATGTAGCTAGAAGTAGAAGACGTAGGCGACCAATTGTCTCAGCCACACCTGCAGGCTGACGATCAAGTGACTTACCTAGTTCTACGAATAGTACGTAGAGGATGTAGAGGAATGGAAGTGTTGATAGAACACCGTATAGAACCTGTGTGTTCTGATCATTTGAAATCTCACCTGGGTATCCAAGCGCGATCATCGCAGCTGATGCTGGGACCAAACGCATGACAAGTGAACGTGCAACTGCTGCTGTCAAAGCAAGAACTGCAATTACCTCTACTAGTAGTAGTGGCACAGTTAGTAGCCAGTCTACGTAGCGGTATGCCTCGTTGAATGCATCCTGAGATCCATCAAGCTTGACCATACCGTTTGT
>CALMBJ010000017.1 GCA_937860175.1 uncultured Actinomycetes bacterium | reverse complement strand
GCCCAATCTTGCGTTCGGCCCACGCTGGTATCGCAGCGGTTTCTGCAGTTTCTGCGCTTTTGAAGGTATGGTAATTGCGTGGCTTTAGATCCCAACTGCGTGTTCTGCAAAATCATTGAAGGCGAAATTCCAGCCGACATCGTTTTGCGTAATGAAAATGTTGTCGCCTTTAATGATTTAAACCCACAAGCACCAACCCATGTTTTGCTGATACCTACCTTGCACACTGAAAATGCTGCAGGGGTTGCCCGCAACAGCGCGACTATCACCGCTGACCTTTTCCTGGCAGCCGATCAGATCGCCACCGAACGAGGCCTAAACGGGTATCGGACCATCTTTAACACCGGTGTTGACGCAGGTCAGAGCGTTTTCCACGCTCACCTGCATCTATTGGGCGGGCGCCCAATGGCATGGCCACCCGGTTAAAGATAGATTTACCCTCATATGGAGCGAACGCTAATCACCGTACCTAACGCCATCCCAATGGTTGCTGTTGTTGGTCCGCATGATGACAATCTACGAACAATCGAAGCGGCATTCCCTTCGGTCAACATCACCGTTCGCGGAAATGAAATCACACTTCGTGGCCCACACGCAGATTGCGCCAAGCTAGAAAACCTTTTTAACGAGCTTATGGTTGTTATCCGTAGCGGCAATATCTTGAATGTAGATGCGGTTACCCGTGCCATTGAAATGTTGGAGCACCAGCCGGTAGATCATCCAGCTGAAGTTATGTCTCTAAACATCGTTAGCAACCGTGGACGCACGATCAGACCAAAGACAGCTAACCAAAAGCGCTACGTTGATGCAATTGATGATCACACAATTACCTTTGGAATTGGCCCTGCCGGAACAGGTAAGACCTACCTTGCAATGGCGATGGCGGTTGCAGCCCTTAATGCAAAGAAGATCAACAGAATTATCTTGACCCGTCCTGCGGTTGAAGCAGGGGAGCACCTGGGATTCTTGCCCGGAACCTTGAGCGAAAAAATCGATCCATACCTGCGCCCATTGTTTGATGCGTTGCACGACATGATCGACATCGATTCAATTCCGCGCCTGATGCAATCTGGTGTCATCGAGGTTGCACCGCTGGCATATATGCGCGGCCGCACCTTAAATGATGCATTTGTTATCTTGGATGAAGCTCAAAACACAACACCTGAACAGATGAAGATGTTCTTAACCCGTCTTGGCTTTGGTTCAAAGATGGTTGTTACCGGAGATGTAACCCAGATCGATCTACCAAATGGTCAAAACTCTGGCCTTCGCGTTATCCGCGACATCTTGAAAGATATCGATGACATCGCATTCCTTGAATTAACCGCCGAAGATGTTGTACGCCACCGTTTGATTGGCGACATTGTTAAGGCCTACGACAAGTTTGATGAACAACGACAAGCATTGCGTCCGATTCGGCAATAAATGACAATTGAAGTTACTAATACTTCAGGGCAGCTAGTTCCAACTACTGAAATGGTCTCCCTGATGACACACGCAATGAAGGCGTTGGATCTAAACCCTGAATGCGACTTAAATGTTTCATTTGTAGAAGATGATTACATGACCGAGCTGCACATCAAATGGATGGATGAACCCGGAACTACCGATGTTCTCTCATTTCCGATGGATATGCCGGAAGAGCCAGGTGAGGTTGTAACCCTGGGAGACATTGTCATTAGCCCCGTAGTTGCAGCCGCACAGGCTTTGACCCAAGGACATTCAACTGAGCATGAGATCTACATTCTGGCCACACATGGTCTGCTGCACATCATCGGCTATGACCATGCAGATAAGGCAGATGAGAAAATAATGTTTGAACTACAGGAAAAAATCGTTACCGACTGGGAAAAGAGATCATGAGTCCGATAGCAATAGTTAGCATTATTACCCTGCTTGTCTTTGCAGGTTTTCTTGCCGCAAGCGAGTCGGCGTTGACCTCTATTTCACGTGTTGTTATCGATGAGCTTGAAGGCAAGCGCGGCGCAGCGCTACTGCGCAAATACAGCCTTCATCCCGCCCGCTACCTAAATGTCATTTTGCTAGTGCGCAAGCTTTGCGAATTTACAGCAACTGTATTGATCGCAATTATTTTGCTTCGTAATTACTCATCTGCCCAAGCGATGGCGCTGACTGTAGCAATTATGGGTGTTCTTTCATTTGTTGTTGTAGGTGTTGGTCCTCGCACCTTAGGTAAGCAGCAACCACACAAGTACGCCCGTTACGGAATCATCGTTGCCTACGGAATGGCTTTCTTGTTGGGTCCTGTGACAAAACTTCTGATCAATAAGAGACAGGCATTGACTCCGGGTAAGGGTTTCCGCTCTGGGCCATTTACATCGGAAGCTGAGCTGCGTGACCTTGTAGATCAGGCACATGAGCGTGGCCTAGTGGAGTCTGATGAGCACGAGATGATCCACTCTGTATTTGAACTTGGTGACACCTTGGTGCGCGAGCTTATGGTTCCACGCACCGACATGGTGTGGGTAGAAAAGGACAAGACGCTTCGTCAGGGTCTATCACTTGCGCTTCGAAGCGGATACTCACGTATTCCAGTTATCGGCGACAGTATCGATAACATCGTTGGAATTGTGTATGTAAAGGATTTAGCAAAGCGAGTTCTGGACCATCACGAGGCAGAGCAGAGTGAAACTATTGAAAAACATATGCGACCTGCCAACTTTGTTCCTGAAATCAAGATGGCCGATGATCTGCTTAAAGAGATGCAGAAGAATCAGATTCACTTAGCGATCGTTGTCGATGAGTACGGCGGAACAGCTGGAATCATCACCATCGAAGATATTATTGAAGAGATCGTTGGCGAGATTGAAGATGAGTTTGATGATGGTGATGAAGAGTTCACCTGGCTCTCTGAAGATAAGGCGCGCGCCAAAGCCTCATTGCATATTGAGGATCTAGCTGATGAGCTCAAGATTGAAATTGAAAAAAGCGATTATGAAGATATCGACAGCGTTGGTGGATTAATGGCTCAAAAGCTAGGCCGTGTTCCGATCGCTGGATCGACAATCTCATGGGAAGGCTGGGCAATTACTTCAGAGCGCCCACAGGGCCGACGTCGCAGAATCTCATCGGTTTTAGTTGAACGCCTTGTTGAAGAGATTGAGGACGCAGAGTAAGGATAGAATTGAACAATGCGCATTGTTCGATTTACCCCTGGTCCTGACGCTGGCTTAGGCCAAGACCCGCTCTTTGGAGTCCTGGAAGATGATGCAACTATCAGCATCATCAGCGGAGATCCGATTTACTCAGGTATCCAAAAGACCGCAGCCAAGATCGAACTGACAAAGGTTCGCCTATTAGCGCCAATCATCCCGAGATCAAAGGTTGTCTGTGTTGGCAAGAACTACGCCGATCACGCAGCTGAGATGGGCGGGGTTGTTCCTGATGAACCAATCATTTTCTTAAAGCCAAATACCTCTGTAATCGGACCTAACGACACCATCGTGTGGCCTGAAATGTCAGAGCGAATTGATCATGAAGCAGAGCTAGCAATTGTTATCGGCAGAATTTGCAAGGATGTTCCGGTTGAGCGGGTTAACGATGTGATCTTTGGATACACAATTGCCAATGATGTAACTGCGCGCGATATTCAAAAGAAGGATGGTCAATGGACCCGTGCCAAGGGCTTTGACACCTTCTGCCCAATTGGTCCTTGGGTTGATACCGACTTTATTCCGGGCACACAAAAGATCACCGCAACTATTGCAGGCGAGCTAAAGCAATCTGCACAAATCAGCGACATGATCTTTGATGTTCCAACAATTGTTAACTTTGTTTCACGGGTTATGACTTTGCTACCTGGCGACATCATCTTGACCGGAACACCTGCAGGTATCGGCCCAATGGTCGCGGGAGAAAAGGCAACAATGGCTATTGAAGGACTAGGCGAACTAACTAACAAGGTGAGTGCAAAGTAATGTCTAAGAAAGTAAAGGTTCGCTTCGCACCATCTCCAACTGGAGATCTGCATGTCGGAAATATCCGAACCGCTTTATTTGATTGGGCCTACGCCCGTCACACAGGTGGCACATTCTTGTTCCGTATCGAAGATACAGACACAACCCGTGTCACAGATGAGTACATCAACGCAGCTATTGATACCTTGAAATGGCTTGGCCTTGATTGGGATGAGGGCCCAGAGGTTGGCGGCGAAAATGGTCCGTACCTGCAATCACAACGTCTAGATATTTATGCCAACTGGGCACAAAAGTTTCTTGATCAAAAGGATGCCTACCACTGCTACTGCTCACCAGATGAGTTAGAGGCGGTACGCGAGGCACAACGTAAAGCCAATGTTGCACCTGGCTACAACGGACATTGCCGCGATCTAACCGCTGAACAAATCGCAGCTTACAAAGCTGAAGGACGCGGGGCGGTAGTGCGTATGCGCATGCCTGATGGCAGCACAACCTTTACCGATTTAATCCGCGGTGATGTGACCTTTGATCACAACTTTGTTCCTGACTTTGTTTTGGTCCGCGCAGATGGTTCACCTTTGTACACATTGGCTGTTGCAGTTGATGACATCTTGATGAAGGTAACCCATGTTTTGCGTGGAGAAGACCTGCTTTCATCTACTCCGCGCCAGATTCGTGTGTATCAGGCGATGGGTGTAAAGCTTGAGGATTATCCAGTCTTTGCTCACCTTCCATTTGTTATGGGTCAGGACAACGCCAAGCTTTCAAAGCGCAACGGCGAGGTATCAATCGCTTGGTATCGCGAGATGGGCTTTTTGCCAGAGGCGATCTGTAACTACTTAGCTCTACTTGGTTGGTCTCCAGGTGATGATCTAGAAAACATCACCATGAAGCAGCTAACTGAAATGTTTACAGTTGAAAAGGTTCACTCATCACCTGCCCGCTTTGATATGAAAAAGCTTGAAGCGATCAATGGTGACAAGATCCGCGCCTTGACCCTAGATGAGTTCCTTAAGTGGTCCCTTCCATTCTTAACCAAGGCTGAAGTCATCACCGGCACCGATACCGAAATCGAACTTGTAAAGAAGGCGTTGCCTTTGATCCAAGAGCGCATCATCATGCTCAACGAGGTTCCTAAGATGCTCAAGTTCTTGTTCACCACAAACTTTGCGGTGGATGCAGAATCTGTTTCTAAGATCACCGATGATGCTTCAAAGGAGATCCTGAAGCGTTCCATCAAGGAGCTAGAGACGGTTACCGATTGGACTCATGCAAGTATTGAAGCGGTGCTTCGTGCATCCTTAATTGAAGAGATGGCGCTCAAGCCACGTATCGCCTTTACCGCGCTGCGCATCGCAACCACCGGCAGCACTATCTCTCCACCACTATTTGAATCTATGGAATTACTGGGTAAAGAGGCCTGTTTACTGCGTATTAACGCGGGATTGGCGCTCTAAAACCGCTGGTATTCTTTGCCATTGCAGTACAAGGCTTCACCGCCTTGGGGTATGGGGTAATTGGCAGCCCTGCTGATTCTGGTTCAGTAAGTCTAGGTTCGAGTCCTGGTACCCCAGCGCAGTACTAGTTCCAAAAGATCAAAAGCAGTACAACTGAATATCTGTCCTAGTAATACAAGGCATGGCCCCGTCGTCTAGCGGCCTAGGACTCTGGCTTCTCAAGCCAGCTACGAGGGTTCGAATCCCTTCGGGGCTACCACTGATATCTCTCTTCTCACACAGTAAATGTGCGGGAAGAGAGATTTTTGTTTTGGATACAGCGATAGGTTTAAACCATGCGAGTAATCAATACTGAACAGTTAAAGAGCGTTCTCGCTAATTTGCCGAGTAACCCCCGAATCATCGCGTCAGGTAACTTTTCAACTCCACGCACATTGTTAGCGGTTGCAGATGAGGTAATCCCAGAGTTCAAACTTCATATGCTCAACGCCCATGGCGCTGGTATTCCTGATCGCGCAGGAGTTACATATGAAACCGCATTTGTTGGTCCTGCGATGCGCAACCACCCACGTCTTGAATACATTCCATCTCGACTTTCACTTTTGCCGGTATTGATCCGTAACTTTTACCGCCCTGATGTTGTCTTTATTCACACTTCACAGCAACGCTTTGACACCGTAAGTCTTGGCACTGAAGTCAATATCCTGCCTCGTGCTATTGAAACGGCGCGAGCACACGGGGGCTTGGTCATTGCCCAATCAAATAAGCAGATGCCATATACATACGGTGATGCTCAGATTTATGAAAGCGAAATAGATTACTTAGTCGAAGTTGATGAACCGCTACAAGAAAAGCCTGCCAGCGAAATTACAGATATTCAGGCACAAATCGGAAGCCGGATCGCAGCGCTGGTTGAGGATAACTCAACCCTGCAATTAGGCATCGGGGGAGTTCCAGATGCTGTTTTGCTGGCGCTGAAACAACGCAAAGGTTTGCGTATCTGGACTGAAATGTTTTCAGATGGCGTACTAGAACTTTCTAAAGCTGGTGCTTTAGATGAAGAGGTCTTGATTACCGCCTCCTTTATCTTCGGTAGCCAAGAGCTGTATCAATGGCTAGACCTGAATAAGAAAGTCCGCATGCTTCGTACCGAACGCACCAATGATCCAAGCCAGATTGCGCGGCAAGCAAAGATGACATCGATCAATAGCGCACTAGAGGTTGATTTATTTGATCAAGCCAACGCAAGTCATGTTCGCGGAAAGATCTATAGCGGCTTTGGTGGATCAACAGATTTCATTGTTGGAGCACTGCATAGCCGTGGAGGACAATCATTTGTGGCGTTGCCTTCATGGCACCCAAAGGCTGATGTTTCAACGATTGTTCCGCGCTTGCAGGCTAATGTCACCCACTTCCAGCACTCATATGTCGTTACTGAACAAGGTGTTGCAGCCTGCTTTGGACATAGCCAAAATGCTCAAGCCTTAAACATTATTAACAACGCTGCTCATCCTTCAGTTCGTGAAGAGTTAACATCAAAAGCTGCTGAGTTTGGCCTTATCTAGCCCACAGCATCAAAGGTGGTACATCATGAAGCATGTTCTGCGCAAT
>CALMBJ010000016.1 GCA_937860175.1 uncultured Actinomycetes bacterium | reverse complement strand
TGGGTACCTGCCATGGTTTGCGATGCAAGAGCGCACTATGTTCTCTTTTTACGCAATAGTTTTTGAGCCATTCATGATTCTGGCAGTTGTTTATTGCGCAAAGTTGTTGCTAGATAGTGATTTAAAGCCGGCGGTTTCGCAATCAATTGTGGGTAGCTTGTTTGCTCTTATCGTGCTGAGTTTTCTTTACTTCTTGCCGTTATATACCGGTCAGACCATCACATACGATGATTGGAAAATGCGTATGTGGTTTGACTCGTGGATTTAATTATTCGTTAGCTGCGCGAGCTTGCTTAAGCCGTTCAACCGCTTCATCTGCAAGTTGTTGATCAAAGATCTCATCGCGAGAAGGTGATGCCGCAGCCAAAGCTTCTCTTTCTAGGCGCTCCTGCTCCTCGCTCCACTGTCCAGGAATAGTTAGATCAATAACACGTTTTGGAACAACAGCCTTAGGAGCATTTACATAAGTAGGTACAGGAACCTCTGTTGGCTCCCATGCATTACGGACCGCTGCGGTGCCTTGCGGCAAGATAACAACACCCTTGAGTTCGCGCTCTGACAATGGAATCCAGTGTTCTGTACTTGGCTTTGGTTGAACAACCTCAGCAAGATTTGTATTTGATACACCTGAGTTTTGTCGATTGAGTTGTTGAACGCGACGCTTTTGTAGCTGATCAGCGATTACATGGCGACGAACACTTGCGATGTAAATCAGTAAACCTGATGCTGGCACTAGTGCGTAAATAAATGGCATTGAGTTCATAGCTCCACCTACAACTGTTGTAACTAGCGAGAATGCAATTAACAAAAATGTAATTCGACGACGAAGCAAAGTTTGACGAGCTTTTGCTTCTTGATCTAAATCAATATGGATCGCACCACCACTGACCGCGGCGTGCGGAGATTGATTGGCGACAACTCGAAGTGCGCCTTTAAAACGTTCAACTGATTTTCCGGAGAACTCATTTCGATCATGGATCCAGCGGGGCGCAAAATAAGCGACCCACATTCCAATGATCGCAATATAGATAAGTCCCGAAGTCATGATGGGTAAATCTAAAGGAAGGGGTGATGCTTTTTGGGGATTTAACCGCTACTTGATTACGGAATTTTCCTTCACAAATGTGATGTGATCCCGCCATTGGCCATCGATGTGAAGATACCTAGGGCGCTCTCCCTCAAAAATATATCCCGCCTTCTCAGCAACCCTGCGAGATGAGGCGTTTTCGGGACGCAGATTTATTTCCAGCCGATGCAGCTTTAGCTCCTCAAATGCATACCGGGTAAGGATTTCCACCGCCTGCGTTGTATAGCCGCGGTTAGCAAAGTTTCGATCTATCCAGTACCCAATATGCCCGCCACGCATCGCGCCGTACATGACCCCGCCTAATGTGATCTGTCCGATCAACTGCGATTGGTGCCAGATTGCAAATGAAAATGAACGGCCATTGCGGGCTTCAATATTCAAGATCTTTACCATTTCAAAAAATGATGGCAGCTGCCTATAACTTTCCTCGCCCGACTGCGGAATTGTGGCCTCCCATGGAGATAGCCAATCGCGATTTTCGGCGCGAACCCGATTCCATTGGGTTCTATCCCTGAATCTCAAAGGATGAAGAGTAATTTCATGACCTTTGATTTCAATGGGCCAAGAACTTTTCATGAAATTAGATGTAGCGACGCTCTAGAACTACTACGGTCACCTGATCGCCAGTCTTTAGCGAAGTTTCACCTTCGGAGACTGCAATAAATGCATTGGCATCTGAAAGAGTGGATTGCTCATCCTGATTTTCAAGAGGAACCACTGATTTTCCATCATCTGACAAAATTGCACGAATATATGAGCGAACTCCTGGCTCTGATGCGATTGGCTTCTCAAGAGCTGCCTTAACAGAGGGTCTATGAATAGTTGCTGCACCTAACATCGTGCGGATCATTGGGCGTACAAAGAGTTCAAAGGAGATGTAAGCAGCGATTGGATCTCCCGGAAGTGTGACCACCGGGGTCTTATCTGGGCCAATAGTTCCAAAGTTGTGGCGGCCACTTGCTTCGATCGCCATATCAACTGTCGTGATCTGACCTAAACCTGACAGAGTTCGAGTGATTAAATCAAATGAATCATCGTGGCGTTCACCGCTGATGATGATTAAATCTGCGCGAACTAGTTGATCCTCAATAACCTTTTGCAACTGCTCTTCATTATCTGGAATTGAGTGCACTCGATATGCAACCGCTCCGACCTCACGTACCGCGGTTGTTAAGAGCCAAGAGTTTGTTTCATACTCATCACTTGCATTTTTGAGCGCCTGTCCTGGTTCAACAAGATCGGGACCGGCCGAGAGCACAACCACACGTGGATGAGGACGGGTTGGAAGGTGATCACGCCCAATGGATGCAGCTAAACCGATTTGTGTTGAACGAATGCGTGTTCCTTCTCGCAGCACCAATCGATCACCTGCATGTATATCGGCAGCAAGGGTTGCACCGTGGGCATCAAGTAGTGGCATTTCAAAGGAATCAAGGGGCTTGCAGATGGCAAGTAATGAGGTAAGAAACTCATCTACCCGTGTGTGTTCTGACATAATCGAACCCTACTTGTTGAACAGTTTGATCTTTGGGATTTAACGGGAGATTTAAATGACAGATCAAAAAGAGATTTTGCGGGAACGTGCCCGCCGAGAGAGATCACAGAAGTTCATTGCCTCAAACTTCAACGTAATTTTGCAAGCTCCCGAAATAAAGTCAGCGGAAATGATCGCCTCGTATATCTCGTACGAGTATGAACCCAGCACAGTTGAGATAAATGAGGCTTTCCTGAGAAGTGGTAAATCCCTGGTTCTTCCTCGAATTAATGGAGATCAGTTGGAATGGGTGAGCTGGGATGGAGATCCTGCCAAGTTGTTAACCAAGAAAAAGATCTCAGAGCCCGTTGGCGATGCGATTGGCGATTTATCGCAGATAAAAGCGGTGATTGTTCCGGCGTTAAAGATTGATCAAGCGGGTTTCAGATTAGGGCAAGGCGGTGGGTACTACGACCGCGCACTTGTACATCTGAATGCCTGGAAAATTGGTTTGGTCTATGCCGGTGAACTATCTAGCGAAACCTTGCCACATGAAGCCCATGATGTGCCGCTAGATGCAGCGGCCACACCATCGATTGTTGTTCGGTTTAACCGCTAACGATTAACTGTTAGGAAGGTTACGTGCCATCACGATTCGTTGAATCTGATTGGTGCCTTCATAAATCTGAGTTAGCTTTGTATCGCGCATCATTCGCTCAACTGGGTAATCACTAACATATCCGTAGCCACCAAGAACTTGGATCGCATCTTCAGTTACCTTCATGGCGATATCACTTGCTAAGCACTTACTTGCCGCTGAGAAGAAGGTTAGATCCTTCTCATTGTTCTCACTCTTAACCGCAGCAGAGTAGGTAAGCAAACGTGCTGCCTCAATGTTCATGGCCATATCTGCAAGCATGAATTGGATCGCCTGGAAATCAAAGATCGGCTTTCCGAATTGGTGACGCTCATGTGCATACTTTGTAGCGACATCAAATGCGCCTTGAGCTAAACCAATTGCTTGTGCAGCGATAGTGATGCGTGTGTGATCCAGGGTTGCCATCGCAAGTGCGAAGCCGCCACCAACTTCACTGATACGACGATCATCGCTTAGCTGAACATTGTCGAAGTAAACCTCGCGGGTTGGAGATCCGCGCATACCCATTTTCTTTTCCGGTGCGCCAAATGAGACACCTGGATCAGATTTTTCAACAACAAAAGCTGTCATTCCCTTGGTGCGAAGTGATGGGTCACCTTGCGCAATTACAGAGTAAAACTCTGACTCTCCTGCATTGGTAATCCATTTCTTGCTTCCATTTAGGACCCATCCATCACCAGAGCGTTCTACCTTTGTTCGAAGTGATGCCGCATCAGAGCCCGCCTCTGATTCAGAGAGACAGTATGAGAAACCTTCACCCTTTGCCAAGCGTGGTAACCAACGCTTTTTCTGCTCATCATTTCCACCCAAAAGCAGTGGCACGGAGCCAAGTTTGTTCACCGCTGGAATAAGTGATGAGGATCCGCAAACTCGTGCAACCTCTTCAATAATCAAAACCGCAGCCAATGCATCTGCGCCATCGCCACCAAACTCAGTTGGCACGTGAGCTGCATACAAACCATTTTTAACCAAGGCATTTTTTGCCTCGATCGGAAAGCGGTGCTCCTCATCTACAGCTTGTGCAAATGGTGCAATCTCTTTTTCAGCAAGCGCGCGAACGCTGGCACGTAACTCTTTGTACTCTGCGGGAAGATCAAATACGTTGTCCATTAGGGCTCTTTCCTGTCGCGCTTTGCTAGTTCTTGTAAATACTGATTGTAGTTTGCTAATTCATCTGGCTCGCCCATAGCCGCTTGGCGAGCATTCCTTCGATCAATTCGCTTTGCTTCCCGCGAATCATCTCGCATCCAGTTGATAAATGTCGCGACCAAAGCGATGAGGATAGGAATCTCGCCCATCGCCCATCCAATAGAGCCACCCACCTTTTGATCGGCGAGCGGATCGCCCAGCCAAGGGGTTTGCAATGAAGCGTAGAAACCACCATCGATAAGTGTGGTTGCTGACATAAGTGCCACTGAGAAGAATGCATGGATACTCATCGCCGCAAACAAAACAACAATCTGAACCAGATAATGCACTTTGCGCGGATTTGGATCTACTCCGATAATGATGAAGAAGAACAAGAACCCAGCGGCCAAGAAGTGCAGGCTCATAAATAGATGGCCAGTGTGGCTTTGCATTAGAACTGAGAAGAGATCGGTGAAGTAAAGCGCAAATAGTGAGCCATCAAAGATTGCTAAGGCAACGATGGGGTTGGTCGCAATGACTCCGATTTTGGAGTGAAGCGCAGCAAGTAAGGAGCCTCGAACGCCACGTTCATCACTTGTTCTGCCTTGTGGCAAGGTGCGAAGAGCTAAGGTCATTGGAGCGCCAAGAACTAATCCAATAGGTGCGATCATTCCCAAAACCATGTGGGACATCATGTGATAAGAAAAAGAGAACTGCGCATACAAACCTAAGCCACCACTTGTTGCAAAGTTGGTTGTTGCGATTCCTAAGGCAAATGCAACGGTGCGTCCAACTGGCCACTTGTCACCACGCTTTGTTAAGACAAGTACACCCTTTACATACAGTGCAACCATCAATGACAAGATTCCGATCATTAATGCATTTGGTTCAAAGCTAAAGAGAATTCGAGAAATAGATGGTTCTGGTGGAGTTGGTATACCAACTATTGAAATTGCAGGGCTGAACTCTTGCACCCCTGGCCGATTTGGAGATCCATTGCTAGACAGCCAGGTTCCCATAATGACAGTGACAACCATAATGGCCGCTTCAACGGTCAGTAACCTTGCAAAGCCAACCCAATTAATAGAATCTTTATTTGCAAGTGTCTTACGGTGAAGGTAGCCGATCCATACCAAAACTATTGTTGCTAAAACTTTTCCAATAATTACTAATGCATAGGTGGAGTTCCAGGCTTCGACAAAGTTCATTCGTGCCCAAGCATTAACAGTTCCGCTCAAGGTAACAGCGATCGCAGACCATAGAGCTAGCTGGCTAAATCGAGGAACAGCGATTGGTCGATCGTGCGCAGAGAGTGCACCTATTGCAAAGACTCCTCCAACCCAAAAAGCTAGCGCAATAACATGTATTACTAGTGACCCAATAGCAAGTGAGTGTGAGCCACTTGAAGCGGCATGGCTCTCAAAGACAGGTGCAACTAATCCTGCGATCGATAGCGCAAGCAGAATGATGAGTAATTCAATTTTTTTACTTGCAAAAGAGAAGATAAGAACGATGGTTGCCATTAGCGCCTGAAATGCCAAATACTTTCCGAGCGATATTTGTGTCAGGAATGAGCGAATAACAGTTAGGTCTAAGGCATCGGTAACCGTTGTTCCTAAAATCTGTGCCAAGGTAAAGAGAATTGTTCCAAAAGCACCAACTACCCAGATAACAGAACTTGCCTTAAGCAGTTGGCGAAGTTTTTCACCTGAAGTTGTTAGATAACCATCTTTATTGATGACAAGGAATGCCATGGAAAGCAGTGAGCCAACTACGGCGAAGCCACCGATGTAGTTAACAAACTCAAATACAGTTGTTAAATAGTTCATCGGTTCTTAAACAATTTGCGGGCATACAGTGACAAGCCAACTGTTACGCCAACCGCCATAAGTAAAAGAAGAATGACAAAGACATTTGTTGCCCAGCTACTGCTCGCAGGTTCTTGCGGCACAGTTGGTTGTGGGGTTGGGTTTTCTGGAGCGATTGTGCTCGGAGCTTGGTACTTAAAGCGATAGCTGCCTTCTAGCGGTGCATCAGCTTCTGCAAACAAAATATATGAAACGGTATAGAAACCTGATTCCGTTAATGGCATTAATCCAACAGTGACACTGACACCGTCAACCATGATGGTTGCATCATCGACGCGGACTCCATTGGGATCAGTTACTGAAATCTCATTGGCTTCAGGTAGTAGTGGAAGTTGTCCTGTCACAGTGACGCTGGTTGGAGAGACAGAGAGTGTTGAACCGCTGATGGGTGATGTACTTACAAGTGCGTTGGAAAATGCACTGGAAACTCCCAACAAAGTTAATAGAAGTACTAAAGCGCTATGGGCTGCGAACTTCCTCACATCTGCCTTTCGAGAGGCGCTAGGGAAGCGCCTCAATTCGCGCCAATCTTCTCACCTCTTTAGACTAAGCGCATAGCCCAAGCCGGAATTAAGCCAGAAGTGGAGTTGTGATGCCTACATATCAATATGCATGTACCGCTTGCGACCACCAATTTGAAGCGATTCAATCCTTCTCAGATGACTCTCTGACTATTTGCCCTGAGTGCAAAGGTGAGCTCCGTAAGGTCTACACCGCTGTTGGCGTTGTCTTTAAAGGTTCAGGGTTTTATAAAACAGATTCTGCTAACAAGACAGCGGCTCCAACAACTCCGGCAC
>CALMBJ010000015.1 GCA_937860175.1 uncultured Actinomycetes bacterium | reverse complement strand
ATTAAACGCGATATACAAAGCAACGCCAGCGCTGTGGGAGAAAGATACAAATCCTGAAGGCTTTACCTGGCTGGTTGGAAATGATGGGGCTGCAAATGTTGTGGCCTTTGCTCGTTGGGATGATTACGCATCAGCTCTAGTCAGCGTTACCAATTTTTCACCAGTCCCCCACGAGAATTACCAGCTTCCATTCCCTAATGCAGGTATCTGGACCGAGGTACTAAATACCGATGAACTTGCCTTTGGTGGAAGCGGCGTTAGTAATGAGCCAGTAATCGTTGGCCCTTCGCAAATCGCTTCGGTGCGAATTCCGCCACTTGCAACGGTTTGGTTTAAGCGCTCTTAAAGATCTTGGCAAAGTAAGGAACGGTTAACAACATAACCGCTGGAATAAGCAGTGCAATGGTCAGCGAGGTCGCTTGCGCGGTCCAAGCAACCACCCAGCGGACCACGAAGACCAAGGTAATGTTTATTACGCCAATTTGCCCAATAACTACGCTAGATGGGAACTTTGAACGGGTATTTGCAGCGTTCATAACTGATGGGCCAAGGAATGATGAGCCTAGACCTGCGATAGTAAAGCTAATTGAAAGAATCACAATAACTAAAGTTTTGTTTTCATTTCCAACGATGCTAACAGCGGCTATGCCGGCGATAAAAGATAATCCAGACAGTAGCGATGCCCTTACAACAAGAAAATCAATTGTGTATCGAGGCAGCAGATTGTGAAGGTTTAATCGACCAATAATCATCGCTAAAGTGAAAAGAATGTAAGGAAGGGTATGGATTCCTCCAACGATCTTCATATCCTCTTTTACGTAGATTGCAGCCCAATCACTGACCGCGTACTCAAGCATGATCACCAATAACAACGCCGCCGAAACTTGTTTATCGATTTTAAAGCCTTTAAACATGTCACGCGCGCGATGATCTGAATCTGGATTTAGATCAGCCTTTACTAGGTTTGGGGAAAGTTTGTAAATAATGTAACTCATTGCCACAAAACAAAAGGCTGACAAGTAGTTGGTATAGGTTCCCAATGAAACGCGATCAACAAGAAGTCCAGCAATAATTGATGTGATCAGGGCACCGCTGCTCCAGAATCCGCTGAGCAAGGTAATGATCTGCTTCTTAGTTCTGTCTTGAAAAAAGAAGCCTTGTGAGTTAATTGAAATATGGAACGCTGAGATTGACCCACCCTGAAGAATGATGAAAATTAAAAAGAGCAGACTGGAGGTACTGTGCGTTAGAAAGATTAAGCTCGTTGCAAGCGAGAAAGCTCCAATATGAAGCATCCAACGGGCTCCGTACTTGTGCACCAAGTGGCCAACGGTCAGCAGCGCAACTAGGTTGCCGATCGCACCCATGCTGACTAGAGAACCAAACTCTCCATTAGTCAGCTCTAGATTTGCCTTTACCTCGGGAAAACGAGGCACCCATGACATGATCAATAAACCAAAGAGGAAGAAAAGTGCCTTTATGAGGTTGAGTTCCTGCTCAACATTGATGGTTTTTCTCAAAACAGGGCACTGGCAAGCTCTTTACGAGCCGCCACCAAACGGGGGTCATTGGGATCGATGAGTGCAAAGAGGCTCAGCAAATGATCCTTTACCTTGGTGCGATCATCACCAGCTGTTGCACGTACCGCGTGCAGTAAACGGGTAAATGCTGCCTCTACCCCACCATTTACGATCTCAACATCTGCCGCTTTGAGTTGCAAGGAAATATCACTTGGATTTTTAGTGGATTCATCAATTACCTGGTTGAGATCTAAGCCTTCAGTGCGCATTAACAACTGTGTTTGGGCTAATCCAAGCTTTGCCAAATTCTCCGATGGTTTGCGAGCAAGCCACTTCTTATAGGCAGCCTCTGCAGCTGTGTAGTCACCGGCTTCTAGCGCTTCCATGGCTTCGATCTCTTCGGCTTCTAACTGTTCAACCGGAGCTTGGCCTACACCTTGCTCTGATGCAAGGGTTAAGACCTTGTCGAGAACCATTTTTACTTGTGCTTCAGGATAACTCTGCTCAAACAATGGAACCATCTGTTCAGCAATGATCGCTACAGCATAAGGAATGTTTTTTGTCTGAAAAGCTTGAGCTACCTGTGGATGTGTTTCGATATCAACACGAGCTAGCGCAAAAGCTTGCTTGTAATCACCTTCTAGCTTTCCAAGCAGCTTGACCATCTCGGCAGACTCTGGAGATCTAGCTGACCACATCAACACAATTACTGGGCGAACCAGTGACAAGGGAAGAATCTCAGAGCTTAAATTTTCAACCGAAACTTCGATACCCGGCAAGGGGATTGATGGATCTACCTTTGGCTTAGTCAATGAACTTAAATCAAAGGCCTGCCCGAAGTTAGGTGGCAAACTCATGTTGCCATCCTATCTATTCAACAACTATGTCGACGCCTGAGTCGCGGCGCAATGGCAAAATTTCAGCACAATAGTTATCGGTAGCCGCCTCTAACCCAACGTCATAGCCCGCTTTTTCACTTAAATACCAGCGATTTTCGAGGATTTCATGGAACATCTGCGCCCGTTCCACGCGGCCTCGCATGTGATCGGGAACCCTACTGATAACTGGTTCAAAGACTTCGTAAATCCATTTCTTCGCCATCTCTTGGATTGGAATTCCAATCTTGTTTTCACGCGCGTTGTATCTGTCAAAGGAGGCGAGAAGTCGCTTTGCTTGTAACTCTTCTGCATCCAATCCCACCAATTCACGTAAACGTTGTGAGTGATATCCGGCGGCTACAAGCTTTGGCTGGAATGAGATCATCTGGGTATCACCATCAATGGTGATTGCGACCTCTTCAACTGCAAATCCCAGATCATGCAATTGGCGCATAGCTCTTTCAACTGCGTGACGATCCTTTGGATCTAGCAACTGACGCTCTTTCAGCGCTGCCCAAATGCGACGGTATCGACGAATTACCGCTTCAGATGCTCGCACAGGATCCATACCTGGATACAAGACACCAGATAAGGCGAGATCCTCAAGCTCTGCCGCAACATTAAAGTGCACAATATCTAAATCATGTTCACGTTGACCATCGCTCAAAGATTTTTGGAACTCACCTGTTTCTGCATCTACAAGATATGCAGCAAAGCCATCAGCATCGCGGCGGAATAAGGTATTTGAAAGCGAGCAATCTCCCCACCAAAAACCCAACAGGTGCAAACGAACCAAGAGCAAAGCCAAAGCGCTAGCCATCGTTGTGATCTCATGAGGTGTAACTGCGCCAGATAAAAGTACGCGATACGGAAGTGAGTATGGAAGAAAGCGGGTAACGATTGCGCATGGCAGCTCTTCACCATTTGCATCTACTCGACCTTCAACAACCGCTACTTGTTCAACACAGGGCGCGTTAAGATGAGAAAGTTCGCGCAGAATCTTGTACTCGCGATTTGCAAACTCAGAAACAGTTTCTTTCACCGCATAGACCTCGGCGTCAGGATCATTGCTTGCTCTGACCAAACGCACGATATGTCGTGAAATACCGCGT
>CALMBJ010000014.1 GCA_937860175.1 uncultured Actinomycetes bacterium | reverse complement strand
ACGTGAGCAGATCCTTGTCGAGAAGGAAAAGATTGTTGCTGAAGCCGAGTCTCTTGCCATGTCTGAAAGTTGGAAGGCAACTGGAGATCGCCTAAAGGTGCTTCTAGATGAATGGAAGGCTGCGCCTCGTCTTGAGAAGAAAGCCGATGCAGATCTCTGGAAGCGTTTTTCCTCATCTCGAAATAAGTTCGACAAGCGTCGTCGTACACACTTTGCATCTCTTGAAGCCACACAGTCTGTTGTTGCAGATGCCAAGAAGAAGATTGTTGAAGAGGCGGAAAAACTAGCTACCTCTACTGAGTGGGTTCCAACCGCTAAGCGATTCAAGGTTCTCATGGATCAGTGGAAAGCAGCTGGACGTGGCAAGAAGAATGATGATGCAAAGCTTTGGGCACGATTTAAAGCTGCGCAAGATCAGTTCTTCAAGGCCAAGAATGCAGATCTTGAAAAGCGTGATGTAACGATGGCCACTAACTTGGTAAAGCGTGAAGAGCTGCTTCCTAAAATCGAAGCCTTGCTTCCTATTTCCGATGTCAAGGAATCACGAAAGGCTCTCAATGAGCTGCTTCGTTCATGGGAGAAGATCGGTATGACACATCGCGATAAGCGAGCCTCACTTGATGCTCGCGTTGCGGCTGTTGAATCTGCGATCAAGGAAGCTGAAGCTGAGATTTGGCGCAAAACAGATCCAGCTGCAAAGAAGCGTGCGCAAGAGGTTGTCGCCCAGCTGACTGAATCGATTGCAAATTATGAGAAGGCTGCCGCTAAGTTTGCAGCCAGCGGAAATACCAAGAAGGCAACCGAAGCCGCTGAATCAGCAACTGCACGTAAGGTATGGCTTGCAGAAGCTGAAAAGGGCCTTGCAGAGTTCAACTAATTCAAAATACTTTCTTTGAATTAGTTGTTTGTAGTTCTGTACACATCGTAAACGCCTTCGATCCCCCGCACCGCGCCTAACACCGCATCAAGATGGGTGGCATCTGCCATTTCAAAGGTAAAGCGGGAATACGCAGTTCGATCCTTTGAGGTGCTTACAGCTGCGCTCAAGATGTTCACATGTTGTTCAGACAAGGTTCTGGTTACATCCGCCAAAAGCGATGCTCGATCAAGTGCTTCAACCTGAATGTTCACAAGAAAGACCGATGCGGCACCTGTACGCCACTTAACATTTACAACACGGTCTGCTTGATGTTTCTGTAAATCTAATGCATTGGTGCAATCTGATCTGTGAATGGATACTCCACTGCCCTTTGTAATGAAACCCATTATCTGATCGCCAGGAACTGGTGTGCAGCAACGAGCCAGTTTTACAAGAACATCATCTGTACCTTCAACATCAACGGCGTTACTTGATCGTCTGGTAGCTGGAGCTCTTGTAGGCAATACATCCATCGTTGGCTCTGGGTGTGAATCTTCCGCGCCCATCGATGCAACCAATTTGTCGATGATGGAAGCAGCTGACACATGTCCATCGCCAACCGCCGAGTACAGGCCATCAATATCTGAGTATCTGAGGTCATGAGCTAATTCAAGTAGAGAGTGACCTGCAAAGATCTTTTGTAAAGGAAGCCCAGCCTTGCGCATCTGACGAGCGATTGATTCGCGTCCGGCATCGATGGCTTCTTCTCTGCGCTCCTTGCTAAACCATGCCTTGATCTTTGAACGAGCTCGAGGACTCTTTACAAAGTTAAGCCAATCTCGACTAGGGCCTGCAGATTCACTCTTATTGGTAACGATCTCTACTACATCACCATTATTGAGCCGAGATTCAAGGGGTACCAATCTGCCATTGACCTTTGCGCCGGCGCAGCGCAAACCAACATCGGTATGAACCGAGAAAGCAAAGTCAACTGGCGTAGATCCCCCGGGCAAGGCAACAACACTGCCCTTTGGAGTAAACACAAAGACTTCTGGTGAACCCAAATCAAAACGCAAAGCTTCAAGAAATTCAGATGGGTCTTCGGTTTCCTTTTGCCATTCATGCAGCTGGCGCAGCCATAACATCTCAGGAGATGATTCTGAATTTTCGGGACCTTGCTTGTATTTCCAGTGCGCTGCGATACCGAACTCAGCACGAGCGTGCATGTCATAGGTACGGATCTGAATCTCAATCGCCTTACCCGTAGGTCCAATAACAGTTGTGTGCAGCGATTGGTAAAGATTGAACTTAGGCATTGCAATGTAATCTTTGAAACGTCCAGGCACTGGACTCCAACGAGCATGTATCGAACCAAGTACCGCATAGCAATCACGGACATCATTTACCAGAACTCGGATACCAACTAGATCGTAAATATCGTTGAACTCTCGCCCGCGAACCACCATCTTTTGGTATACCGAGAAGAAATGCTTTTTACGTCCCGTAACTGTTGATTCGATGCTATCTCTTGCCAAATCCTCTTTAACCGAGGCAATAACCTCTTCTGTTAACTTGTCTCGTGAAGGCGAACGTTCTGCTACTAAGCGAGAGATTTCCTCGAACTTTTTCGGCTCTAGAATCTCAAATGACAGATCCTCAAGCTCCCATTTAATTGCATTCATACCTAGCCGGTGTGCAAGTGGAGCGTAAATATCCAATGTTTCACGGGCCTTGCGGGTGGCACTTTCAGGTGAAACATACTTCCAGGTGCGCGCATTGTGTAAGCGGTCAGCCAACTTGATTACCAGTACTCGAATATCACGAGACATTGCAATAACCATTTTGCGAACCGTCTCGGCCTCTGCCGTTGGGCCGTAGGTGAGTTTGTCCAACTTAGTAACACCATCGACAAGGTTTGCGATCTCATCGCCAAAGTCGACGCGAAGTTGAGTTAGTGAGTACTGAGTATCTTCGACGGTGTCATGCAAAAGCGCAGCGATTATCGTTGCTGGATTTAATCCGAGGTGTGCCAGGATCTCTGCTACAGCTACAGGATGAGTTATGTATGGTTCACCGGATTTACGAAGCTGTCCCTCATGGGCATCACGTGCAACTTCAAAGGCGCGTGATACCTCATCCCCATCTACAGAGGCATGGTTTTCCTTGAGAGCACTGATTACAGGTGCTATCAAGGTATCCACAAAAGACCTTACTTACGACCCTTACGCTTTGGTTGGTTGCGTGGACCGCGACCATTTTCAGCAATAACTGGCGCAGTTGCAACACCCGCGATAGACGAGGTTGAAGCGTTACGCGCTTGAACTCTCTTGGCCAACGCCTGCATAGCTGGCTCTCTCTCGCGAAGTTGAGCCAAGAATGGTGGAGCGATGAAGAGTGAGGAGTAAGTACCAACCAAGAGACCGATGAACAAGGACAGAGATAGATCCTTGAGTGTTCCCGCACCTAGTAGTCCGGCACCTACGAAGAGAATCGCTGCAACTGGCAGAATCGCAACAATGGAAGTGTTGGCAGAGCGAACGATTGTCTGATTGACCGCCAAGTTAACCGCTTGTGAGTAGGTTTTGGTCGATGTGGCAGAGATTGATTTGGTGTTATCCCTGACTCGATCGAAAACAACGACGGTGTCATATAACGAATAACCTAAAATAGTTAAGAAACCAATAATGGTTGCCGGAGTGACATCAAAGCCCACCAGTGCGTAAATACCCACAGTAATGAAGACGTCGTGGATAACAGCAACGATCGCTGAAACCGCCATCTTTGGCTCGAGAGCCATGGCAAGATAAATCATTACAACCAACAAGAAGCCGAACAAACCATAGAGTGCTTTGCGAGTGATCTCTTTACCCCATGAAGGTCCAATAATCTGGGTATCAATATCATTAAGGCTCACAGCAAACTTTGCTGCCAAAGCATCTTGGATTGCGTTGTTTTGAGCTGGCTCTAGCGCTTGTGTTTGAACACGAACCTTGTCATTACCCACAAGTTGAATGGTTGGATCACTTGCAATGCCAACCTCTTCAACCGCTTCTCTTGCTTGAGCAACAGATGGGTTTGGAGTGTTGACCGTAAATGAGGATCCGCCCTTGAATTCAATACCGAGAGTTAGGCCTTGTATAGCCAACGCTCCAATTGAAAGAAGAACAAAGAAACCGGAGAGACCGTACCAACGGCGGCGATTGCCAACGAAATTAATAGATGTTTCTCCACGATAGAGACGTCCACCTAAACCTGAGAACTTTGACACTTTATGCCTCCTTCGCAACGACTAGACCCAGACTCTTAGGCGAAAAGCCTGAGAGTGGATGACCTGAGTTAAAGAACTTGCTTCGAGAAACTAAGACAAGTGCTGGCTTGGTGAAGAGGAAGATAATGATTAAGTCGATCAATGTTGTGAGTCCTAGCGTAAATGCGAAGCCGCGAA
>CALMBJ010000013.1 GCA_937860175.1 uncultured Actinomycetes bacterium | reverse complement strand
GGAAGCACGCGTTGCAAAGGAAAAGGCACCAGTCCTTGAAGCGGTGAAGGCGGCCAATGAGTGGCTGCAATCTGGAAAGCCTTTGTCGCAGAGTTCAATTGATCGTGAACTTCTTGCCGAACTACATTTGCTTACAGCAAAACCATTTTTATATGTCTTTAATGTAGATGCCGCTGAATTAAATGATGATGCACTCAAGGCAAAGTTGCAGGCGTTGGTAACACCAGCAGAAGCGATCTTCTTGGATGCAAAGACAGAGGCAGAGCTCGCAGAACTCAGTGATGAGGATGCATTGGAATTGTTGCAATCAATTGGTTTGAAAGAACCAGGTCTTGCAACCTTGGCACGTGTTGGCTTCGATACTTTGGGATTGCAGACATATTTAACTGCAGGTCCAAAGGAAGCACGCGCGTGGACGATTCACAAAGGTGACACCGCACCCATGGCCGCTGGTGTTATTCATACAGATTTCCAAAAGGGGTTTATCAAAGCTGAAATCGTCAGCTATGAAGATCTCATTGCCGCGGGATCTATGGCTGAAGCGAAAGCTAAGGGCAAGGTCCGCATGGAAGGCAAGGAATATGTAATGGCCGATGGAGATGTAGTGGAGTTCAGATTCAATGTCTAAGAAACAAGCACACCTAAAGGATCTACCTGAAAAGAAGCGCGAAGATCTGCGTAACGTAGCGATTATTGCTCACGTTGACCACGGAAAGACAACACTGGTTGATGCCATGTTGTGGCAATCCGGCGCATTCGCATCCCACAAGGTTCAGGGCGAAGGCCAGGACCGCATGATGGATTCAATGGATCTTGAACGCGAAAAGGGAATTACGATCCTTGCCAAGAACACCGCTGTTAAGCGCGGCAACACAATCGTTAACATCATTGATACTCCGGGCCACGCCGACTTCGGTGGCGAGGTAGAGCGCGGACTTGAAATGGTTGATGGCGTTATCTTGTTGGTTGATGCTTCAGAAGGTCCACTGCCACAGACACGTTTCGTTTTGCGTAAAGCACTTGAAAAGAATCTTCCTGTTATTTTGTTGATCAACAAGGTTGACCGTCCCGATTCACGTATCGCTGAGGTTGTTGATGAGGCGTACGAACTGTTCCTTGATCTTGGAGCAAATGAAGAGCAGATCGAGTTCCCTGTTGTTTATGCATCAGCAAAAGCTGGTCGTGCATCACTAACACGTCCTGCCGATGGTGGAATGCCGGTTGAAGAAAACCTCGATGTTTTGTTTGACACTATCTTCTCTGCAATTCCAGCACCGATTTATCACGAGGGTGCACCATTGCAAGCACACGTTACAAACCTTGACTCATCTCCATTCTTGGGTCGTCTTGCACTATGTCGCGTACGCGAAGGTGTTATTAAAAAGGGTCAGAACGTTAGCTGGATCAAAACAGATGGAACTATTGAACGTGTAAAGATTTCAGAGCTACTCATCACTGAAGCGCTAGAGCGCGTTCCAGCGTTAGAAGCACATCCTGGAGACATCATCGCCGTTGCTGGTATCGAGACAATCACATTGGGTGAAACCCTTGCTGATCTGGAAAACCCACACGCGCTGCCATTAATCATCGTTGATGAGCCATCGATTTCGATGACTATCGGTATCAATACATCTCCACTAGCGGGCAAGAGCGGCAAGCTGCTTACTGCGCGCCAGGTTAAGGGTCGCCTTGATGCAGAGCTCGTCGGTAACGTTTCATTGCGTGTTCTCAATACTGATCGCCCAGATACATGGGAAGTTCAGGGTCGTGGCGAGCTTCAGCTAGCTGTTCTCGTTGAAATCATGAAGCGCGAAGGTTTTGAGCTAACTGTTGGTAAGCCACAGGTAGTTATCAAGAAGATTGATGGCAAGGTTCACGAGCCAATGGAGCGTTTAACAATTGATGCACCTGAAGAGTACTTAGGTGTTCTTACTCAGTTGATGGCGCTTCGTAAGGGTCGCATGGAGCAAATGGTTAATCACGGAACCGGTTGGATCCGTCTTGATTACAAGGTTCCATCACGTGGACTTATTGGTTTCCGTACCGAGTTCTTAACTGAAACTCGCGGAACTGGTTTGCTACACCACGTCTTTGATGGTTACGAGCCTTGGTACGGAGATATTCGTACTCGTGCAACTGGATCACTTGTTTCAGACCGTATGGGAACAGTTACTTCATACGCACTGTATGGAACACAGGATCGCGGAACTATTTTCGTAGAGCCAGGCGATGAGGTTTACGAAGGAATGGTTATCGGCGAGAACTCTCGTTCTGATGACATGGATGTTAACTGTGTTCGCGAAAAGAAGCTTACAAACATGCGTGCTTCAGGTACCGATGAATCAGAGCGTTTGATTCCGCCAAAGAAGCTCAACATGGAAGGTGCGCTTGAATTCTGTCGCGAAGACGAATGCGTCGAGGTAACACCTGCGGTTGTTCGTATCCGTAAGGTTGTTCTTGATCAGAATGAGCGCGCACGTGCGACTTCTCGTCAGAAGAAGGCGAACTTAAACGCTTAACTGGCATTAAAAGCTGTCTCTTATACACATCTCCGAGCCCACGAGACAGGCAGAAATCT
>CALMBJ010000012.1 GCA_937860175.1 uncultured Actinomycetes bacterium | reverse complement strand
GGGTAAGACTGCACCGTTGCACCACAGACATAGATGGAGACCTTGCCTGGTTCTAGCGGAACAAACTCGCTAATTTCGCGGGTAGCTGTGTCGTAAAGATTCAAACTCACGGTGCGATCACCAACGCATTTGCAATTACATAAATTCCTTCACCGCGGCCGGTAAATCCCATTTGATCAGATGTTGTTGCAGCAACCGATACCGGTGCACCAAGAGCTGCAGATAAAGCCTTTTGTGCCTCATCGCGACGTGGTGTGATCTTTGGTTGATTGCCAACGATCTGCAGCGCAACATTGTTAATGACAAAACCTTTACCTGTTACAAATTCACGTAGCTTTTCAACCATCGCGATACCTGTGGCACCGGCCATTTCAGGGGTATCGACTCCGAAAAATGTTCCGATGTCACCTAATTGGCAGGCTGATAAGACCGCATCGCACAGCGCGTGAACAGCTGCATCGCCATCGCTATGGCCGACTAAACGAGGCGCATCTGGCCACTGCAATCCAGCCAGCGAACAAGGCCCGCTATCGCCAAATTGATGCGCATCTACACCGACTCCGGTGCGCATCTTCGAAAGCTCCATTGTCTAAGAGTATCGGCTTGGCGGGTGGTGTTTAATACGCATACAGGCTGTATCCATGGAAAAGAGTTAATAGTGACCTATACATCTCGACTTCGAGATCATGCACTAAAGATCGGCCGCGATACCCGTATCGCATTGGTGGGCGCGGGCCAGATGGGCCGCGGCTTTGGAAACCAGTTGGGCCGCAAAGAGGGCATTTCGCTATCCATCATTATCGATACCGATCTTGAGCGAGTAAAGGTTGTTTACGCAGATTTAGGAATCACCGAGATTGTTTTCAGTGATGACAAAGCGGTTTTAGCTGAAGCGATTTTGGCGGGCAAGCACACCGGCAGTACCGATGCGACCTTGGTGTCAGAGCTACCAGTTGATTTAGTTGTTGAAGGAACCGGTATTCCAGATATCGGCGCGCAGATTACCTACACATCACTTCTTGCAAAGAAGGATGTTGCAGTTCTCAATGTTGAAATGGATGTAACTATCGGGCCACTGTTGCACAAGGTTGCAACTGATAACGGAGTTATTTACGCCGTATGCCATGGTGATGAGCCGATTGAAGCCAAGGTGTTGGTTGATTACGCCCGCGATTTAAACTTTGAAATCATTTGTGCCGGTAAGGGTAAGAACAATCCCTTTGAGCCATTGAGCACACCAGATACTGTGCGCGAAACCGCGATTGCCAAGAAGATGAACCCAAAGATGTTGTGTTCATTTACCGATGGTTCAAAGACCATGACTGAAATGGTGGCACTTGCCAACACCACAGGGCTACAGCTTTCAAAGCGTGGCATGTATGGACCGGCATCATCTGTTAAAACTTTGCAGGACACCTTTGCACTTGCATCCGATGGCGGCGTACTAGATCGACCAGGTGTTGTTGATTACTGCACCGGCGATGTTGCACCTGGTGTCTTTGTAATTGTTCGTCACAACGACCCATACATCGCACATGAGATGAGCTACTTAGCTATGGGCCCTGGCCCGTACTTTGCTTTGTACCGCCCATTCCACCTTGCTTCAATTGAAGCGCCAATTACTGTTTATCGCGCCATTTTGGATCGTGAATCATCACTGTATGCACCACATCTAAACGCTGAAGTTGTAACGATGACCAAGAAAAACCTTGAAGTCGGAGATGTAATTGACGGTATTGGTGGCTTTACTGTGCGTGGTTACGCCGATAACGCACTTGATGCCAAGCGCGATAACTTGGTTCCCATTGGTTTAGTTGCAGGTGCCAAGATCATTAAGCCAATCGGTGTTGGCGAGCTGCTGACCTATGATCATGTTGAGTTAAATGCAGATTCATTTATCGTCGCTTTGCGTAAGAAGCAGGATGAATTAGGGCTTACCTACGCACCAAGCCAGAGGTAATTATGAGTAGCCAGGGCAGCGTTGCATCGGTAGTTCTTGCCGCCGGCTCTGGAACCCGCTTTGGCCACAGCATGAACAAGGTGTGGCTGCAGTTAAATGGCAAACACATTATCTCTAGATCACTTGAAAACTCGCGTGCAAACTTTTCTCAGGTGCGAAGCATCTTGGTGATTAACCCAGATGATGAAAGCTTTGCCCGTGAAGCCCTTGAAAAAGATGGAGCCCTGGCCAACACTGAAATTGTGCATGGCGGAGCAACCCGTCATGAGAGCGAGTACAAGGCGCT
>CALMBJ010000011.1 GCA_937860175.1 uncultured Actinomycetes bacterium | reverse complement strand
GTCCTAGATCGTGCACGAGCCATGGGATATGACGGAGTTGTCACAGGACACTATGCACGTACACAAATCGGTCCAGATGGAAAAACTTTACATCGCGCCGTTGATCACTCAAAGGATCAGTCTTATGTTTTGTCTGTTCTTACAGTTGAACAAATCAACGGTGCAATCTTTCCATTGGGGGATACAACCAAAGTAGATATTCGTGCAGAGGCGGAGCGCCGCGGATTAGCGGTTGCTCAGAAGCCAGATAGCCATGACATCTGCTTTGTTCCTTCAGGTGATAACGCCGGATGGCTTCGTGATCGACTGGGTAGCGAGATTGGTCCGATCGTGGATCAAGATGGAAACAAGATTGGCGAGCACAAAGGTGCCTATACCTACACAATCGGTCAACGAAAAGGTTTAGGTCTCACTGTGCCAACAGCAGATGGCTCACCTCGATTTGTACTAAAGATTGAACCAGTTACAAACACAGTTGTTGTGGGCGCTCGAGAAGATTTAGCGATCACAACTATGCGCGGTGAGCGCCCAGTGTGGTGTGGCCCTGCAGTTGGATCAGAGCACAAAACAGGTTTTGTTCAGGTTCGTGCTCATGGCGCCGCCTTGCCATGTACTTATTACTTTGATGGAACTTTGTTAATTGCAAAGCTAGAAGAGCCTTTGCTCGGTCTTGCAACTGGCCAAGCAATGGTTATCTACGATGGTGATCGCGTCGTAGCTTCAGCAACAATTTGTGAGACGCAATGAACAACAAAGCCCGTCATCGCATGACCGAACTGATCAATGAGATCCGGGATCATCAATTTAAGTACTACGTTCTAGATCAACCAACTGTCACCGATGCGCAGTTTGATGCCTTACTGCGTGAGCTTCAAAAGCTAGAGGAGAAAAACCCCGAGCTACGTCAGGCTGATTCGCCCACTCAACATGTTGGTGGAGGTTTTTCAACCCAGTTTGAACAACGTGATCACATCGAAAAGATGATGAGTTTAGATAATGTTTTTGATGCAGAAGAGCTAGCGCAATGGTTTGATCGCGTAGAGAAAGAGATCGCACAACCACAGTACTTGTGTGAGGTAAAGGTCGATGGGCTAGCGATTAACTTAACCTATGAAAATGGGGTGTTACTTCGCGGCTTGACCCGCGGCAATGGTGTCACCGGAGAAGATGTAACTCTCAACGTTAAAACCATCAGAAACCTTCCTCATCAATTAAAGGCAGGCTCCGCACCATCTTTAATTGAAGTTCGTGGTGAGGTTTTCTTTCCGATACAGGCATTTAATGAACTCAATGAGGCGCTAGAAGAAGCCGGTAAAGCGCTCTTTGCTAATCCACGCAATGGCGCGGCAGGATCCTTGCGCCAGAAGGATCCTCGCGTTACCGCTTCTCGACCATTATCAGTAGTGGTGCACGGTGTAGGTGCACATCAAGGTATCGGGTTCGACTCTCAGAGCGGTGCTTATGAAAAGTTAAAGGAGTTAGGTTTACCCACAAGTGATCGCTTTAAAGTATGCCTAACGCGTGCAGAGGTTGAGAAATTTATTCAGTTCTATGCCGATCATCGCCATGATGTTGAGCACGAGATTGATGGAGTTGTCATTAAGGTCGACTCTTTATCGCAGCAGCAACAGCTGGGCTTCACCTCACGCGCACCTAAGTGGGCTATCGCCTACAAATATCCGCCGGAAGAGGTCACTACGGTGTTGCTCGATATCAAGGTCAGCGTAGGCCGTACCGGCAGAGTCACACCATTTGCATACATGGAACCGGTCAAGGTTGCAGGTTCTACAGTTACAAATGCAACCTTGCATAACGCTGAAGAGATTGTTCGCAAAGGTGTGCTCATCGGAGACACCATTGTTATTCGAAAAGCTGGCGATGTTATTCCTGAAGTACTTGGACCAGTTATAGAAAAGCGTAAAGGTTCAGAGCGCGCATTTGTGATGCCGACCCAATGTCCGGAGTGTGGCTCTGCATTACGTGCCATGAGCCAAGGGGATGTGGATATTCGTTGCCCTAATACGCAAAGTTGCCCCGCACAGCTTCGTGAACGAATCTATTACATCGGCTCACGGGCAGCGCTAGATATTGATGTTCTTGGCTATGAAGCTGCAACGGCGCTGTTAGATGCAAAGATCATTACCGATGAATCAGATTTATTTGATCTAACAGCCAAGAAGTTGGTGACATCAAACTTCTTCACAAAGAAGGATGGAACACCAGCCGCAAATGTAGACAAACTATTAACAGCGCTCGAAGAAGCAAAGACCCGTCCACTGTGGCGAACATTAGTTGCCCTATCGATTCGCCATGTTGGACCAACAGCTGCGCAAGGTTTGGCATCGGCCCTTGGTTCCATCAAAGCAATTTCTCAGGCAAGTGCACAAGAGTTGGCAGATATCGATGGTGTTGGACAGATCATCGCTGAGTCCATTGTTGAATGGTTTGAAGTTGATTGGCACAAAGAGATCATTAGTAAATGGGAAAAAGCTGGAGTCTGCATGGTTGTTCAACAGAGTGAACAGCTCCCGCAAACTCTGGCAGGGCTCACCTTTGTAGTAACAGGAGGCCTTGACTCCTTTTCTCGCGATGGAATCTCAGAAACTATTGCAGCTCACGGTGGTAAGGCTTCTTCATCGGTTTCTAAGAAGACAGATTATGTGTTGGTGGGAAGCGATCCGGGTTCCAAACTAGCAAAAGCTCAGGAACTAGGGGTTCCGGTTATCGATGAGGCGCGATTTAAAGAGCTATTAGCGGGCAAGTAGTAGTATTCGGGTCATGATTACTCTTGCTAGCGAGGTCACTCGCGAACTTCCAGCCTCACCAGTGTTCTTCGGAGTTGTCACATTTGTCGTGATGTCTCTGTTTTTGTACTTAGTACTTCGCCTAGACCGAGACTAATTTGTCCCGCGTAGGTATTTACGGCGGAACATTTGACCCGATACACCTGGGTCATATGCATGTAATTACCCAACTCTTTCAAAAAGATTTAGTGGACCAACTGTTACTTATTCCCGCAGGTCAACCACTGCTTCGCGACAACGCGCCAATCGCCTCTGCGCAACAACGTCGAGCAATGTGCCAGCTAGCTTTATCGGATTTGCCGACTGAGATTGCATCCAAGGTTCAAGTCAACCCCATTGAGATTTTGCGAATGGGTCCAAGCTATGCGATCGATACAGTTGAAGCTGTCGCTCAAAACTATCCCGATGACTCGCTTGTACTGATCATTGGCCAAGATGCCGCTGAAAAACTAGATCAGTGGCATCGAATTGATGAGTTACGTAGCATGGTCGAGTTCTTAGTAGTTGGTAGACCTGGATACACCGGAAGCGGCATAGATATTGGAGCGCTAGATGTTTCGGCCACCACTATCCGTCAAGGTTTGAGCGCAGATGTATCGTCATCGGTAGCTGCATTTATACGAGAGAATAACCTCTATGACAATTAGCAGCAGAACACTCGAGATCACCCAAATAGCCGCCAAGGCAGCGATCGACAAGATTGCGGTCGATGTAGTGGCCTTGGATTTATCAGATCAATTGGTTCTGAGCGAGGTCTTCTTGATCGCAACGGGGCAAAATGAGGCGCAGGTTGATTCAATCGCCGACGAGGTAGAACGTCAGCTTGCTGCATTTGGAGACAAGCCGGTTCGACGTGAACATGGCGCAGAATGGATTTTGTTAGATTATTCAGATCTTGTTGTACATGTGCAGAGTGCAGAGCTTCGTAAGTACTACATGTTGGATCGCTTGTGGAATGACTGCCCAACGATTGAGTTAGAAGCGGTGAGGGCCTCACTTGGCCGCTAATCGCGTCCTGTTATGGCGTCATGGCCAAACTGATTGGAATGTTGTAAACCGCTTTCAAGGTCATTCCGATATCGATCTCAATGAAGTCGGACGTTTCCAGGCAAAACATGCTGCACAGATTCTTGCTGGAATGAATCCGACAATGATTATTTCAAGTGATCTTGGTCGTGCTCGCGATACAGCGCAATCACTTGCCGATCTCACAGGTCTAACGGTTCAAATTGATCCAGATCTGCGCGAAACAAATGGTGGCTTGTGGGAAGGAAAAACCGGTGCCGAAAACCGCGCCGAAGATTTCCATAACTTTATTCGTTGGATTGATGGTGAAGATAACCCTGCAGGTACGACAGGTGAGCGACGCAGCGAGGTTGCAGATCGCGCGGTGCGGGCAATCAAGAAAGCACTTGGCGATAAGACAGATCAGTTGTTGGTTGTTACAACCCATGGTGGAACGGCGCGATGCATCCTTGGTTCATTGCTACAACTTCCAATGTCCCATTGGGGCGTCATCGGTGGACTTTCCAATGCATCATGGTCGATCGTGGAGCGCAATCCACGTCAATGGAATTTGGTCGAACACAACGCAGGATCGATTCCAGAGCCTGTTTATGGCGAAGAAAGTGGTGGAAGTTCAGCTTGAAGCTCACCGCAGCAAATGCGGTAAGGTCTGCACTCGCACAAAAAACGGGGCTATAGCGCAGCTGGTAGCGCACCTGCATGGCATGCAGGGGGTCAGGGGTTCAAATCCCC
>CALMBJ010000010.1 GCA_937860175.1 uncultured Actinomycetes bacterium | reverse complement strand
AGCCGGTGCCTTGCAAAAATCAGGTGTGCTTGTAAATGCTGCCAATGCAACAACAATTCGATTGGCACCTGCATTGATTGTGACAGATGTACAGATAAACAAGTTCTTAGCGATCTTCAAGAAGGTGATGCACGATGCCAAGTAATGCGAAATCGGTATCTGCACGTAGAGCGAAGGCGATAGCTCTGATCCAGGCAGGACGGGTGCAATCGCAATCTGATCTAGTCACTTTGTTAAAAAAAGCGGGATATGCCGTTACTCAAGCTACTGCGAGCAGAGATCTAGAAGAGATTGGTGCGGTAAAGGCTCGTAACAAGGATGGCGAAACGATTTATGAGATTCGGGAGAGCTCCGAGGATGCGATTGTCCGAAGCACTCCCATGCCATCAAAGTTGATTCTCTCTGTGGATCACAGCGCTAATCTGGCGGTCATACACACTCCACCAGGAGCGGCTCAATTCTTGGCTAGCTCCTTGGATCATGCTGGATTAACTGGAGTAATAGGAACAATCGCTGGGGACGACACGATTATTTTGGTATCGAAGAAAGCCACTGGTGGAGCACATTTAGCGAAAGAATTGCTCGCTTACGCACAAGGTGATGGAAAGAGGAAGTAATGGCTCTATGGGGCGGACGTTTTGCGCAAGGTCCTGAGGACTCAGTCTTTGCCCTGTCCAGAAGCGTGCACTTTGATTGGCGCTTAGCTCCTTACGACCTGCGTTCATCGATGGCCCACCTGGCGATCTTGAAGAAAAGTGGATTAATCACCTCAAAGGATGCGGAGGTTATTCACAAGGCGCTCAAAGAGCTGACTCAAGAGGTTTCTGCGGGAAGTTTTACAGCTATTGAAACAGATGAGGATGTCCATAGCGCTCTTGAACGTGGCCTTACTGAGAAGTTAGGTGCCGTTGGGGGAGCGCTGCGGGCTGGACGATCCCGTAATGATCAGGTCACTACAGATCTTCGACTCTTTTCTATCGATCACATGCTCGAGATCGCCGCGTTGCTAACCGCAATGCAAACCGCGATTCTTGAAAAAGCATCGGAGTACATCAACGATCCCGCGCCAGGATTCACACATATTCAACATGCACAACCCGTTTCATTCGGACATGAGTTAGCAAAGCATGCCCATGCCTTCGCCCGTGATTTAGATCGAATCAATGATTGGTTGGCACGTACATCTGTTAGCTCTCTTGGAGCTGGCGCCCTTTCAGGTTCATCACTTGCATTAGAGCCAGCCTTCACCGCGAAGAATTTAGGTTTTGAGTCAACTTTTGCCAACAGCATTGATGCGGTCAGTGATCGCGATTATGTTGCTGAAGCGCTCTTTATCTTTGCCATGATCGGAAATCATTTATCTCGAATCGGCGAGGAGTGGACAATTTGGTCTTCGCAAGAGTTTGCTTGGGCCAAGGTTGCAGATGCGTATTCAACTGGTTCCTCGATCATGCCGCAGAAAAAGAATCCAGATATGGCAGAGCTGGCACGAGGAAAATCAGGTCGTCTTGTTGGAAATCTTATGAGCGTTCTAACAATGCTGAAAGGTCTTCCCTTTGCCTATAACCGTGATTTGCAAGAGGACAAAGAACCACTCTTCGACAGTATCGACACCTTGCTATTGGTACTACCTGCAGTTACCGGCATGATCAAAACAACTGATTTTGATCGAGAAAAAATGGCGTTAGCGGCCCCAACGGGTTTCTCGCTTGCAACTGAGATTGCCGATTACCTAGCTAAGAAGAAGGTTCCTTTTGCTCAAGCTCATGAAGCTGCAGGAAAGTGTGTTGCGATCTGCGAAGAAACAGATCGCCAGTTGCATCAATTAACTGATGAAGAGTTTGCAACTATTCACCCAGAGCTAGATGGGGGAGTGCGCGAGGTTCTTACAGTTCATGGCGCACTTAACTCCAGAACAACATCGGGTGGAACTGCGCCAACATTGGTTGCACAGCAGATCAAGGAAGCTTTACAAGCCAATTTAAAAACCCAACAAGAAATAGCCAGCAAGCACAAGGCATTTTCAGAGATGATGAGCGCATGAACCTGATTGAAGATCTACGCTGGCGTGGCTTATTAGCCCAATCTACTGATGAGGCCGCCCTACTTGAGGCGCTCAAGAAGCCGACAACGCTGTATGTGGGCTTTGATCCAACCGCACCCTCGTTGCACGCAGGTAATCTCGTGGTGCTGCTCGTCCTACGTCGCTTTCAACTAGCGGGCCACAACCCGATCGCATTAGTAGGCGGTGCAACAGGTTTAGTCG
>CALMBJ010000009.1 GCA_937860175.1 uncultured Actinomycetes bacterium | reverse complement strand
GATCATGTCAGCAGGTACTTCTGCAACCGCGGACCAACCCTGTGCGATTAACTTTTGCGCCTCTGCTCGTGCGCGAGCCTCATCTGCAGCTGTTGGAGACTTGCCCGCAACTAGCTTTTCAACCGCATCACGTGTTGGTGCTGGAATCTTCTCTACCTTTGAACCTGCTGGCACTACAAAGTTAAAGTTTGCAGCAGCTGGCTTTTCAAATGAGATGCTTTCGAAGGCAACCTCAAATGCAGGTGTTGTTTCTCCAACAGCCTTTACAACAACTGCTAGTGGCAAACCTGTTGCTGCATCTACTGAAATAGTTACAGATGCAACCAATGAGCCAGCATTACGAGGAGAACCGGTGAGCTGGTAAACCCCACGGCCTGCGATCTTTGCATCCTTACCTACTGAAAACACTGTGTCTTTGCCAGCCTCATTTAAGAAGTACTCGGCAACTGCAGCAGGTGATGTTGCATCAAATGGAAGCTTGGCTGAGTTTGCATTAAACAATGCCAACGCATCCTTTTGCGCCTTTGCTTCCTCTGCTGGATCAATAACGGTGTGACGAACTGTCGACTTACTTGCATCGTAGAACCAAAGATCGGCACCGTTTCGAATAAAGTTGCGCTCTGAAATCAAATCAAGAACCTGTAGTCGTGCCTTGTTAGGACCATCTACATAAATATTTGCAGTGTGGACTCCGGCAAAGAATTCAAGCGCTAACGCTAATTCACCTTGCGCACTTGCACGAGGCAAGAAATCCATCATCTCTTTTGGCATGTTCTTTGCCATCTGATCAATTGAAGCTTGAGATACATCAGGCATGATGTTCATCGGTGGCAAACCAAGTGCAGCCTTCTTTACAACCCTGCCACTAAATGCGATATCTGGGTTGGTGTTTATCAACTGCAGAATTTGTGATGCGCTCTTGTCTGGCAGATCGATTGCAGCATTAGCCGACACTGAAAAGCCAACTGCAGATGCAGCTACTAGTACTGGTGCCATTACCGCTGGAATCCAACGTAGGACATTGCGCTTCATAAACCCTCTTCTCAAGCTATTTGTTGAACCTGCTGGGTCTAAGAATAAGGAGCCTGCCTGCACCCCTCTACTTGAAATAGGCCTTACCGCTGTGACCTGCAGCGCATTAAATGGCCAAAAGGTATAGACCGCCGCTATTGCCCAGATGTACTCTCACATATGGCTAAAAAAGATGATCCACCATATGCACGCGTTGAAAAATCAATCCTGCCACTTAAGTATGTAGACATGATTGAAGATGTCTTTCATGGCATCTTGGCCCTTGCATTACTAGGCATTGCAATCGGCGCCTTTTACTCAAGCATCCACCGGGTCATTGATACTGAGCCTTTTTTCCCTAACGGCATGATTCAGGGAATTAATGACATCTTGTTTATCGTCATCATTCTTGAAATTCTGCGAACCGTTATCTCGCGCTTTACCGATGGTGTGTATCAGCTCGACAAATTCTTAATCATTGGTGTCATTGCAGCGGTTCGGCACATTTTGACCGTTGGAGCATCTCTTACCCTGCAAACCGGCAAGAGCGATACCGCCTTTGAAAGAGCGGTGATCGAGCTGGGGCTCAACGCCTTAATCGTTATCGCTTTAGTCTTTGCAATCTTTATGTCAAAAGCTGCGCACCGTAACCGGTAATTGGCGTGGTTAATCATTTGCGACTCACCTACCATTAAGGCATGTCCCGCACAGCAAAGATTAAAAATGGCTTTGAGCCCAAGATCTGCGTGCGCTGCAACCTGCCCTTTGAATGGCGCAAGAAGTGGGCCAAAAACTGGAGCGAGGTTAAGTACTGCTCTGATCGTTGCCGTGAAAATAAATGAAGCGCATTATCTATATCCCCTTTGATCACCTGCACCGCAAATTTGGAGCGCTGAAGGATGCAGACCCTAAACAGGATTTAATCGCTTTTGTAGAAAGTGCGCGCATGACAACCGGGCGCAACTGGCATACAGAGCGGCTTTTCTTTCTTATTTCAAGTGCCCGTCACTTTGCTGTAACCCTAGAAGAAGAGGGCTTCATAGTTGAGTATGTAAAGGCTGCAACAACTATTGATGGCTTAAAGCAGATTCAAAAGAAACACAAGATCAAGGATGTGGTGTGCGCAGAGCCATCATCCTTTAGACAGTTTGAACAGTTGAAGGAATTTGGTGCAAGCTTTGTAGAGAATGACTTTTTCCTAACCCCGCGCCCACTATTTCTGGCATGGGCTGGCGAGCAAAAGAATTACTTGATGGAGAACTTCTATCGCAAGCAGCGCACCCGCCTTAACATCTTGATGGAGG
>CALMBJ010000008.1 GCA_937860175.1 uncultured Actinomycetes bacterium | reverse complement strand
CGATGGAGTTGAATGTAAAACTAAATGGGCAAGCCCAGATGAGCTATGAAAACGAACCATGCCCACACCTGTTGCAGATGCAGCTGCCGTTGTTAAGACTGCGGCACCTGGATACTGCGCAGAACCAGTAATGAGACCCAGCACTCCTCGACTGTATTTATGGTCTAAATCGGAAGGGGTGATGATGCACTGAGCAGCATCTTTACCGCTCCACTTTTTTACTGTTCTGGTCATGATCAAAGCCTATCTCTCATAATTTGCGGGCAAACACCGCGCAACCCATACTTAGGGCACTTCACTGCATTCCTAGGAGGAAATCATGGACGGAAAGTGCCCAGTAGCTCACGGAGCAATTACTCATGGAGCGGAGACAAATACTTATTTGTACCCAAACGCACTGAACCTCGACATCTTGCATCAGCATGATCGCAAGACAAATCCACTCGGTGAAGATTTCGACTACCGCGAAGCGGTTAAGACACTTGATGTCGCCGCTTTGAAAAAAGATTTACATGAATTCATGACGCAATCACAAGAGTGGTGGCCAGCAGACTGGGGTCACTACGGCGGATTAATGATCCGTATGGCATGGCACTCAGCAGGTACATATCGCGTTGCCGATGGACGCGGTGGAGCAGGTACCGGAAGCTTTAGATTTGCACCTTTGAACTCATGGCCAGATAACGGCAATCTTGATAAGGCCCGTCGCCTGTTGTGGCCAATTAAGCAGAAGTACGGAAACAAATTAAGTTGGGCAGACCTATTTATCTTGGCCGGAACAATTGCTTACGAGAGCATGGGGCTAAAGACCTTTGGTTTTGCTTTTGGACGTGAAGATGTTTGGCACCCAGAAAAGGATATTTACTGGGGTTCAGAATCTGAGTTGATGAAGCCAAGTGATGAGCGCTATGCAGATACAACTGATGCAAGCTCCTTGGAGAACCCGCTTGCTGCGGTACAGATGGGCTTGATCTATGTAAACCCAGAAGGCATTAATGGAGTTTCAAATCCATTGCTGACTGCGCAACATGTTCGCGAGACATTTGCTCGCATGGCGATGAATGATGAAGAGACAGTTGCCTTAACTGCAGGTGGTCACACCGTTGGCAAGGCGCATGGAAATGGAAATGCAGCGCTACTTGGTCCAGCACCAGAGGCCGCAGATATCTTCGAGCAGGGCTTGGGTTGGAATAACCACACCAAGCGTGGCGTAGGTCGCAACACAGTTACAAGTGGAATCGAAGGTGCATGGACTACTGAACCTACAAAGTGGGATGCCGGTTACTTTGAGATGCTCTTCAAGCATGAATGGGCCCTTGTTAAGTCACCAGCTGGCGCACATCAGTGGGAGCCAACAAATATCGCTGAAACTGATAAGCCGGTAGATGTTGAGGACTCATCAATTCGTTACAACCCAATGATGACCGATGCTGACATGGCAATGATCAAGGATCCGATCTACCTTGAGATCTCAAAGAAGTACCATGAAAATCCAGCTCTTCTAGATGATGCATTTGCGCGTGCTTGGTTTAAGTTAACCCACCGCGATATGGGACCAAAGGTTCGCTACATCGGACCAGATGTTCCTCAAGAAGATTTGATTTGGCAGGATCCAATTCCTGCAGGCACAACCTCTTATGATGTTGCAGCTGTCAAAGCAAAGATTGAGGCAACTGGTCTATCAATCTCTGAACTAGTAGCAACTGCATGGGATAGCGCTCGCACCTTCCGCGGTTCAGATCTTCGTGGTGGTGCAAATGGTTCACGTATTCGTTTAGAGCCTGCTCGCAATTGGGAGGGTAATGAGCCTGCACGTTTGAATAAGGTTCTTGCCGCACTTGAGCCAATTGCAAAGGAGTCTGGCGCAAGCATCGCAGATGTAATTGTGTTGGCTGGAAATATCGGAGTTGAAAAGGCTGCAGCGGCTGCAGGAGTAAAGATCTCAGTTCCATTTGCTCCAGGTCGTGGCGATGCTACACAGGAGCAGACCGATGTAAATAGTTACAAGGTCCTAGAGCCAATTCATGATGGATTCCGTAACTGGGTTCAAAAGAGCTACGCAGTTACACCAGAAGAACTTCTTCTAGATCGCGCTCAGTTAATGGGACTAACCGCTCCAGAGATGACAGTGCTGATGGGCGGAATGCGCGTACTCGGGACAAACCATGCAGGAACATCGCATGGTGTATTTACAAAGAATGTCGGCGCACTTACAACTGATTTCTTTGTAAACCTCACAAGCATGAAGTATGTGTGGGAGCCGGCAGGGGAGAACCTCTACAACATCCGTGATCGCAAGACTGGCGCTGTTGACTGGACCGCTACACGTGTAGATCTAGTCTTTGGTTCGAACTCAATTCTCCGCTCATATGCAGAGGTTTATGCGCAAAGTGATAACAAGGAAAAGTTTGTTAAAGACTTTGTTGCCGCATGGACCAAGGTGATGAACGCAGATCGCTTCGATCTACAGTAGCGCTCAAGAGTTTAGTCGGTGCATTTGAATCCATGAGGATTCAGGTTTAAGGCCGACTTTTTCATAAAGCTTTAGTGCGCCAGTTTCGTTTCCTGTGTCCACGTTGAGCTCTAGCGAGTCATATCCCTTTGTTGCGCTATGTGACATCCCCATTTGTAAAAGCGCTTCGCCGATTCCTAAGCCCTGATACTCCAGAGCTACCCCGAGGATCGAGATGTAGCC
>CALMBJ010000007.1 GCA_937860175.1 uncultured Actinomycetes bacterium | reverse complement strand
TCCGCCTACACGGATTGATAGCGAGGTCACGATTCCACCAAGTGAAATATCTTTTACCTCAGTTGTTCCTCCACCGATATCTACAACCATGTTTCCGGTTGGCTCGTGGATTGGAAGACCTGCACCGATTGCAGCGGCCATTGGCTCTTCGATGATGTACACCTTACGTGCACCAGCTGCATAACCTGCATCCTTTACCGCACGCTGCTCAACACCAGTGATACCTGATGGAACGCAAACAACGATACGTGGCTTAGCCAAGTAACGACGACGGTGAACCTTTTGAATGAAGTAACGCAACATGCGCTCTGTTGTATCAAAGTCAGCGATAACACCATCCTTGAGCGGGCGGATAGCAACGATGTTGCCTGGAGTACGACCGATCATCTTCTTCGCTTCAATACCAACGGCCAAAATTCCACCGGTGTCTTGGTTTACAGCTACTACAGAGGGCTCGTTCAAAACAATGCCACGTCCGCGAACATAAACAAGCGTGTTCGCTGTGCCTAGGTCAACGGCCATATCGCGACCGATGAATGACATTCTGCTTCCTTGTGACATCTTTACTCCTTGTGCTTTTTGTTTTGGGGAAAGTTTTTCTATTTACTTATTGCTTGGAAAGAAAATTTGGATTTCGCGGGCTGCAGACTCTGGTGAATCTGATCCGTGAACCAGGTTTTGAATAACTTTGGTGCCTTGATCACGAGCAAGGTCTCCGCGGATTGTGCCGGGAGCTGCAACGGTTGGATCTGTTACACCAGCTAATGAACGGAACCCTTCGATCACACGATTTCCAGATGCAACGATCGCAACAATTGGACCAGACATCATGAACTCAACAAGTGGATCATAAAATGGCTTGCCAACATGTTCTGCGTAATGCTGTGCAAGTAATGCTTCATCTGCTTGCAACATGCGCAATGCATCGATCGCATAACCCTTAGTTTCGATACGGGAAATAACCTCGCCGACTAAACCACGGCGTACGCCATCGGGTTTAACGAGGATAAGTGTTTTCTCTGTGCTCACTCGCCTAGTCTATTAGGGTTTTTTCTCCGCTGCAGCCAGCAAGGCAGCCCGAGCGGCCTCACCCTTACGGCCCACAATGATGGCCGCTACCCAGAGAGCAATGAAAACCACCCCAATAATGAAGAAGGATGGCTCAACAAATCCAAAAGCGATCATGGCGATTTGCATCAGAGAACCGAATATAAAACCACCTGGGAGGCGCAACAGTCCTGCTGATACAAAAAGTAGTACTGCGACCACGCAACCATAAATGATTGCTGTTTGGGATGCATCCTTCATTGCCAACAAAATTGCAAAGCCAAGTGTCAAGCTTTCAGCTATCAGTACCGCTGCACCTAAAACCTTCATCGCGAAAACTTCTTTCTTAAGTATGAGCGAGCTTCACCAACGGTGACGACCGAACCTGTAACAAGAATTCCCACTGTGTCTTCACTCAGTGGTCTTACTGAATCAGCGACCGCTTTATCCAATGCAGAGTTTAGATCTGAAACCTCAAAGACGCGATCTGGACCAAAGATTGATGATGCAATCTTTTCAAGTTCAGAAGACGCCATCGCACGTGATGATGAGCTTTGCGTAACGATCACATGATCAACAATTGGTTCTAGTTCCTGAAAGATTCCTGTGGCATCTTTGTCACCAAAGACACCTACAACGGCGATGATCTCATCAAAGTTAAACTCATTTAAAAGTGTGTCAGCCAAGGCCTTTGCCCCATGAGGATTATGTGCTGCATCCAAAATAACTGTTGGATCGCGATGAACAACCTCGCAGCGACCAGGTGATGTAACAGCGGCAAATCCTGCACGAACCGCTTCAATATCTAGTGGTTGATCACCAAAGAAAGCTTCTACTGCAACAAGTGCTGCAGCCGCGTTTGCTGCTTGATGGCGACCATGTAAAGGCAGGAAGATCTCATCGTAGGTGTCATGAATTCCTTGAATCGTTAGCAACTGTCCGCCAACTGCAACTGCGCGAGACAGAACTGAGAACTCAACGCCTTCGCGCACAACATCTGCACCGACCTCAGCGGCCTTGCGAATTAACTCTTTGGCCGCATCTGGCTCCTGCTGAGCAAGGACAACAAAACCGCCCTCTTTGATGATTCCAGCCTTAGTTGATGCGATTTCATGAAGGGTATTTCCCAAGTACTCCATGTGATCAAAACCAATCGGCATAATCACTGATACATCGGCATCAACCACATTGGTTGCATCCCACTGTCCACCCATACCGACTTCAATCACGCCAACATCTACTGGATGCTCTGCAAAAGCAGCAAAGGCTAAGGCGGTTACAGCTTCAAAGAATGAGATTGGATGTTCGAACTTTGAATCCATTAAATCCAAATAAGCGGCGATATCGTTATAAGAAAAGATTAACTCTTTTGGATCAATCGGTTCACCATTGATCGAAATACGTTCACGATAAGTTTCTAGATGCGGGCTTGTAAACCGTCCGGTACGTAAACCGTGTGCAAACAAGAGTGCATCAACCATGCGACTTGTTGTTGTCTTGCCATTAGTTCCACCGATATGAATCGTTGGATAAGTCAGTTGCGGCGAACCCAAGATGTCTACTAAAGCTGCGATGCGTTCGGTACTTGGAGCAATCCGTGTTTCTGGCCAACGAGCAAGCAAGGCTTGTTCGATTGCGTCTACACGCTCTTGATCATCCGGTGAAATCATCATGCTTGTGGCAGCGCTGCAAGGGCTGAGGTAATTCGTTCGATATCAGCTGTGGTCTTTTCCAGTCGCTCACGAATCTCTACAACAACATTTTCTGGTGCCTTAGCCATAAAGCCCTGGTTGTTGAGCTTTACTTCAGCTGTTTGCTTGTCCTTGGTTGCTGTTGCTAAATCCTTTTCAAGACGTGCGCGCTCTGCAACAACATCAATTGAACCTGTTAAGTCGAATTCAATGGTTACACCTGCAGCTTCACAGCGTGCACTAGGAGTTATATCCCCTAGCTCCATACGAACAACAAAGGCAACGGCTGATGCGTACTTTGCAATGTCCCCTGTTGCAACAATGCGGCCGGGGATCTTCAAAGAGGTTTTAATTCCCTGATCATTTCTAAAGCGACGAACCTCGGTAATGATCTCCTGCAGCTGTGAAATAAGGGCTTCTGCCTTCTTATCTACATGTGCTGCGTTAGCAACTGGCCACTGTGCAACAACTAGGGATTCTCCCCCGGTTAACGTGGTCCACATCTGTTCGGTAATAAATGGCATAACTGGATGCATCAAACGGAACAATTGATCTAGAACATAACCAAGTACACGCTTGCTGCTTTCAGCGTTACCCGATGCAAAGGCTTCCTTTGAAAGCTCCAGGTACCAGTCGCATAGGTCATCCCAAGCAAAGTGGTACATCAACTCGCAGGCGCGAGCAAACTCATACTTTTCAAGAAGATCTGTTGTCTCAGAAATCGTCTCTGATAAACGACTAAGAATCCACTTATCGATTGCATTTAAGGATTCAACTGCAGGCAGATCTCCCGAAACAGTTGCGCCATTCATCATTGCAAAGCGTGTTGCATTCCAAAGCTTTGTTGCAAAGTTACGTGAGCCGCCGATCCAATCTTCAGCAAGGGCCTGATCGGTTCCTGGGTTTGCACCACGAGCCAAAGTGAAGCGCAGAGCATCAGCTCCGTACTTGTCCATAAACTCAAGTGGATCAATTACATTTCCACGGCTCTTTGACATCTTCTTGCCAAATTGATCGCGTACTAAACCATGCAACATGATTGTCTTAAATGGTGGCACGCCATCCATTGCAAAGGTAGACATCATCATCATGCGAACAACCCAGAAGAACAAGATGTCATAACCAGTTACCAGTACCGATGTTGGATAGAACTTTGCAAGATCAGCTGATTTTTCTGGCCAACCAAAGGTGGAGAAGGCCCACTGTCCAGATGAGAACCAGGTGTCTAGAACATCTGAATCTTGAGTCCAACCTGCAGGTGCTGTTTCATCTGGGCCAACAACTTGTACCTCGCCATTTGGTCCATACCAAACAGGAATTCTGTGACCCCACCACAACTGACGTGAAATACACCAGTCGTGCATGTTGTCGACCCATTCAAAGTAACGGGGAGCAAGTGCTTCAGGTTCAATCTTTACCGCTCCACTGCGCACAGCATCTGCTGATGCCTTTGCCATTGGTTCAACCTTTACAAACCACTGCTTTGATAAACGTGGTTCAACGGTTGTATCGCAACGAGAACAATGTCCTACTGCGTGCATGTATGGACGCTTTTCAGCGACGATGCGACCTTCGGCGCGAAGAGCTTCAACAACAGCTTTACGAGCATCAAAGCGATCTAGACCATCGAAGGCGCTATTTGTATTAACAACCTTTGCATCGGCATCCAAGATGACAACATTTGGCAGGTTGTGACGTAATCCGATTTCAAAGTCATTTACATCATGTGCTGGAGTTACCTTGACCGCACCTGTACCAAAAGCTGGGTCAACATGCTCATCTGCAACAATTGGAATCTCACGATCAATAAGTGGAACCTTTACAGTCTTACCAATCATGTGTGAGTAACGTTCATCATCTGGGTTAACAGCTACCGCTGTATCGCCCAACATGGTTTCAGCACGGGTAGTTGCAACGATGATCGCGTTATCGCCTTCGCCGTAACGAATCGAAACTAACTCGCCTGCATCGTCATTGTGCTCTACTTCAATATCTGACAAAGCTGTTAAGCAGCGTGGGCACCAGTTAATGATTCGCTCAGCGCGGTAGATCAATCCAGCGTCATACATGCGCTTGAAAATAGTTACTACCGCCTTGGACATTCCTTCATCCATGGTGAAACGTTCTCGGGACCAGTCGACAGATGAACCTAAACGTTTCATCTGTTCAAGAATCGCACCGCCTGATTCCTCTTTCCACTCCCAAACCTTTTTAACAAACTCTTCACGTCCAAGATCGTGGCGAGACTTACCGGCTGCAGCTAATTGTTTTTCAACAACATTCTGTGTCGCAATTCCTGCGTGATCCATTCCGGGTAGCCACAAGACTTCAAAACCTTGCATGCGCTTCATGCGCGATAAACAATCTTGCAATGTTTGATCTAGTGCGTGACCAATGTGCAAAACACCTGTCACATTGGGAGGTGGCAAAACAATAGAAAAGGCTTCCTTTGAAGAAGAAGCATCTGCGGTGAAATAGCCAGCCTTCATCCACTTTTCGTAGAGAGCAGACTCAATCTCGGATGGCGAGAAGGTTGAGGCTAATTCGCGGCTAGAAGACATAGTGCGCAGTCTAGATTATGCGCTCTTCTCCTCTTGACCTTTTTGTCCGCGTGAGCGTTTTGGTCCTGTGTGATTAATCAATGTTGGCGCTCCCCCAGATGTGATGCACTCCTTGGTGATGATCACCTTTTCTACATCGGTGCGGCTAGGTACGTCATACATAACTGACAAAAGGACTGATTCCATAATTGCGCGCAGGCCACGAGCTCCTGTGCCACGCTCTTGAGCTAGATCTGCGATCGCATCGAGTGCTTCGGCATCGAACTCAAGCTGCACATGGTCTAGATCAAATAGACGCTGATACTGCTTTACCAAAGCGTTCTTTGGCTCGGTAAGAATCTGCATCAACGCTGGCTTATCGAGATTTTCAACACTTGTAAGAACTGGCAAGCGACCAATGAATTCAGGGATCATTCCAAACTTCAAAAGATCCTCTGGCATTACATCGGCAAAGATGTCCTTACGGTTCTTATCTGCGGCATCTTGCAGAGTTGCATTAAAGCCAACACCTGATTTGCCAACACGTGACTCGATAATCTTTTCAAGACCTGCAAATGCGCCACCAACGATAAAGAGAACATTTGTTGTATCGATTTGGATGAACTCTTGATGTGGGTGCTTACGTCCACCTTGTGGTGGAACTGAAGCAACTGTGCCTTCAAGAATCTTTAGAAGCGCTTGCTGAACACCTTCACCTGAAACATCGCGGGTTATTGAAGGGTTCTCAGACTTACGAGCAACCTTATCGATTTCATCGATGTAGATAATTCCTGTTTCAGCCTTCTTCACATCGTAATCTGCAGCCTGCAAAAGCTTGAGCAAGATGTTTTCAACATCTTCACCGACATAACCAGCCTCTGTCAGCGCGGTTGCATCTGCGATTGCAAATGGAACATTGAGCATACGTGCCAAAGTCTGCGCCATAAGAGTCTTACCGCAACCTGTTGGTCCGAGCATCAAGATATTTGATTTTGCTAATTCAATTGAATCTTCACGGCCGCTGTCGCCGCTTTGTACACGCTTGTAATGGTTGTACACCGCAACCGACAAAGACTTCTTTGCGCGATCTTGTCCGATTACATATTGATCTAAGAATTCAAAGATTGCTTGTGGCTTTGGCAGCTCAGATAATCCGAGCGAGTTTGCCTCACTGAGCTCTTCAACGATGATCTCATTACAGAGTTCAATACATTCATCACAGATATAAACGCCAGGACCGGCAATGAGCTTCTTGACCTGCTTCTGGGTTTTGCCGCAGAAGGAACACTTCAGCAGATCGCTAGTTTCACCGATTCTTGTCATGCTCAAAGTTTAGATTCAGCGGAGGTTTTACGCTTGGGTTTTTGCGCTTACTTCTGTTCGCCGTGAGAATAATCAGCATCATTTTCCTTCTTCGGCATCTTCATATCCTTAACACCCGGCACTCCCAAGATTGAAAGCCCAATCAAGATGTGGAAAATCGAAGCGCCAATCAAGACTTCTCGCTCACCAAATGCATTAACGGCAGGACCAATGAGGGCCATACCTATCGGCATGAGTCCTGCAGATCCCATGTGATCAATTGAAAAAACACGACCTTGTAGATGTGGCGGAACCTCACGTTGAACCGCAGAAGACCACCATGCCTCCCATGGTCCGACCGAAAAGCCTGCAAGCAGGTATGCGATCACAATAAATGTTCCGGAAACCGGGAAGGCTAAAGACAAAGGTGCGATGACGATGAACATCCAGACGAAAATGGATACGTAGCCTTCATGTTTGACCTTTACCTTTACGCACAGCACCGCAGAAATAATTGAGCCCACAGAAAATGCAGCAGCAGATAAGGCAAATGGGGTATTTGAATCAAATTCGCGACGAGTAATAACAGGCAGCAAAACAACCTCAGCGGCGATTACAACCATTAGCTGAACTGAAGCCATTGCGATCATGGCGCCAATCCATGGAATCTCTCGCACTGTACGCAAGCCTTCGCGTAGTTCGGTGAAAAAGGGTTCTTTTTCTTTTTTGTTACCGTTGATGTCTTCTTGAATCTTGAACAAGAAGTATGTGCCTAACGCAAAGGCAAAGGCGGTAAAGATAAAGGTGAATCGTCCGCCGACAAAGAAGACAGCGGCTCCACCAATACCTGGGCCAACAATTGTTGATCCCTTGGTCATAATGTTTCGAGCAACATTTGCCGCCGGAAGTTTTTCATCGGGAACAAGGCTAGGAATAATCGCACCAGCAGCCGCTGCTCCAAATGCATCACCGACACCCATGAGAAATACTGCCAGACCCAATAAGTAATGCGGCATCGATGGGGCAGAAACAAAAACCATTGCAATGACAACGGCAGATCTAAATAAATCTGCACCGATCATTACATTTCTGCGTGGAAGACGATCAGCCCAAACTCCAGCAAATGGAGCAAATACAACTCCAGATAAGACGCGAGCACCGAGGATTAAACCTAATGAGCTCGCAGTACCACCTGCATCAAGCACAGTTACAGCAAGTGCGATTGGAAAAGCAGACGCACCTAAAACAAAGATTGCATTAGAAAACCAAAAGAGCCGGTACCCCTTGTAAGACCAAAGGGAGCCCGGCTCAAATAGTTTCACGCAATATTAGAAGTGCTTACTTCTTTGCCTTTCGTGAAGCAAGAACTTGATCGATGATTCCGTATTCAACAGCTTCATTAGCCGTAAGAATCTTGTCGCGCTCAATATCCTTGCGAATCTCTTCAGATGACTTAAGAACGTGACGAGACAACAGATCTTCCTGCAAGCGAGTGATTCGATCGATTTCGCGAGCCTGGATTTCAATATCAGATGCTTGTCCGCCACCTTCTGATGATGGTTGGTGAATCAAGATACGTGAGTGCTCAAGTGCATAACGCTTGCCCTTTGCGCCACCGGCGAGGATTACCGCCGCTGCAGATGCTGCCTGACCCAAGCAAATTGTGCTGATGTCTGGGCGAACAAACTGCATAGTGTCGTAAATAGCTGTTAGCGCAGTAAATGATCCACCAGGAGAGTTGATGTAGATCATGATGTCGCGATCAGGATCCATTGATTCCAGAGTCAAAAGCTGAGCCATTACATCGTTTGCAACGGTGTCATCAATTGGCTGGCCTAGGAAAATAATGCGCTCTTCAAAAAGCTTTGTGTATGGATCTTGACGCTTGTAACCGTATGCGGTCTTTTCCTCAACAGTAGGAAGAACGTAGCGAGAGGTAATCTCTTGAATGTTTTTCATTACGCTTTTCCTCCAGTGATTTGTCCCAGTGAAGTAACAACATGATCAACGAAACCGTAATCTTTTGCATCTTCAGCGTTAAACCAGTTGTCACGATCTGAGTCGATAAGAATCTTCTCTAGTGTTTGTCCTGTGTGAAGCGCATTTAGTTCAGAAAGAGTCTGCTTTGTAATTGCCATCTGTTCTGCCTGAATGCGAATATCAATTGCTGTTCCACCAATTCCACCAAGTGGCTGGTGCATCAAGATACGTGAACTCTTGGTTGCGTAACGCTTTCCCTTTGCTCCTGAAGTTAGAAGGAACTGACCCATTGATGCAGCCATTCCGAAGGTTACAGTTGCAACATCATTTGGGATTAACTGCATTGTGTCGAAGACAGCCATACCTGCAGTTACAGATCCACCTGGAGAGTTGATGTACAAGAAAATATCTTTCTTGGTATCAAGTGAGGAAAGAAGAAGTAGCTGCGCACAGACCATGTTGGCCATGTCATCGCGAACTTCACCTGACAAGAAAACAATCCGCTCTTCTAGCAGGCGGTTGTAAATCTGGTCTCTCATTTTGCTTTCAATCTCCACTGATGGGCCTCCCGTAATTTTTACCTGTAGTGACCCTAACAATTAAGCAGGGCAAATGCTTCCCGATTATGGGAAATAGATGCGTGAAGTGTGCTCTGTTCGCTGTAGGCGGAGCCTGAGAAAGGTTTTTACGCCTCTTCGACTAGATCTGCTGGGTTAGCTGGCTTTGGAGCAAGCTCTTCCAGATCAATCACTTTGCCTGAAGCATCCTTAACTGTGATGCGGCCGAGAACTGAAGCGAGCGCCTTTGCACGAGTTACCTCGGCAACTAGCTGCTGAATCTGTCCAGCCTTCTGGAGCTCCTCAGCAAACTGCTGTGGGGCCATTCCATAACGCTGTGATGTGCGGACCAGGTACTCGGTCAACTCAATCTCAGTGATCTGAACATCTTCTGCTTGAACGATTGCATCAAGTAGGAAATCTGACTTAAGTGATGCACGAACCTGGCCATCAACTTCAGCACGGTGCTCGGCATCTTCCATACGGCCTTCGCCTTCGAGGTGATCATTTACCTCGAGTTCAACCAAGTTATCTGGAACTGGAATCTCATTGTCTGCAAGCAACTTCTCAACTAGACGGTCACGTGCCTGTGCACCTTGTTCCATCTTCTTGACGCGCTCTAAACGAACAACAAAATCTGCCTTTAGCTCAGCGATTGTGTCGAACTCAGATGCAAGCTTTGCAAAAGCATCATCAACTGGTGGAAGCTCGCGCTCCTTCACAGCCTTAACAGTTGCCTTTACCTCGCCCTTTTCGCCATCTTGTTGTCCAACAAGCTTGGTTTCAAACTGCTTTACATCGCCGACATTCATTCCGATCAAGATCTCATCGAGACCATCGATCATCTTGTCTGAGCCAACTTCGTAAGAAATATCATTTGCTTGTCCGCCATCAACTTCTGCACCATCAATAAACGCAGTCATATCTAGAGTTGCAAAGTCACCCATCTGCACCGCGCGGTCAACAGTTGTAAGAGTTCCAAATCGTGTGCGAAGGGCATCAATCTGCTCTTCAACATCTGAGTCTTCAACCTTTACGTTATCAACTTCGATTGTGATCTTTGAAAAGTCTGGAAGCTTTACCTCTGGACGAACATCAACCTCAACTGAGAAGACAAGCTTGTCGTTGTCTACAAACTCTTTAACATCAACTTCTGGGCGACCAATAACTGCGACCTTGTGCTCGCGAGCTGCTTGACCGTAAAACTCAGGAAGAGCTGAGTTGATCGCTTCATCAATTACTGCTCCGCGACCTACGCGCTGATCGATCATTGATGCAGGAATTTTTCCCTTACGGAAACCTGGGATGTTTACCTGTGCAGCAACCTTCTTGTAAGCGTTAGCTACATGTGGCTCAAGCTCAGAGTAAGCAACTTCAACATCAAGACGAACGCGAGTTGGAGATAGAACTTCTACTGAACTTTTCACTAAGTGCTCCTAGGTGGATGTGGTGATTACCGAGACAAACTGGTCGGGGCGGGGAGATTCGAACTCCCGATCTCCTGCTCCCAAAGCAGGCGCGCTAGCCACTACGCTACGCCCCGAGGCGCAAGGCAGGAGTCTAAACCAGATTTCGCACTCTGATTACCGACCCAGTACCTTTAGCCCATACACCCGCGGGTGTAGCTCAATGGTAGAGCCCCAGCCTTCCAAGCTGGCCATGCCGGTTCGATCCCGGTCACCCGCTCCAGATTGTTTATCCGATGGATCCGACCTTGTTTACGAGGGCTCGGCCTATGAAGGTTATGTTGATTGAGTCCACAGCATTTACGATCCCGATTCTGACGGAGAACGTCGTTCCCGAGTTAACGTTCGCAACTGCTCCCATGATTCGAAATCCATACTGCCTTCCTGAGAGTCCATTAACTGCAGATGTTGAATCACTCGCCACGGCAAACTGATTTCCAATAGCCATGTTTCCAGAAACAATTTCTGCGTAAAGCCTCATTTGATTAGGAATTCCAACGACTCCTGACAGCATTACTTCAAAAGTGTAATTTCCTGATGTCTCAGCCGTAAAGAAGATGTTTGCACTTGTGCTTCCATCTACTCCAGTTGCCAATGTTGTGTTTGGAACAGTTGCCCACTTTGCAATAGAAATTCCCGCATCACCTTGTGCACC
>CALMBJ010000006.1 GCA_937860175.1 uncultured Actinomycetes bacterium | reverse complement strand
TCTTATGGATATTCCCCTGGCCCCAGTTCTGCGGGTTACGCCTCTAACAAGTAGTAGCGATGTCGAATACAAAACATTGGCGTACTCCCCTTGAACATCGGTAAAGAATGTTGAATCGCTCAGCCCATATCCGTCATCAAGGGTTAAGAAAATTACACGTTTACCCGAACGCACCGGCGGCGTCTGCATCGCAACCTTGATCCCTGCAACCAATACCGATGATTGAGATCGCTGCTTCAGCAGATCACTAGATCGAACCGCACCTATTGCATTAAGGAACTCTCCGTAAAATTCAATCATGTGACGGGACATATCGATTCCTAATCGATCGACTTCGTACTTCACACTTTCAGCTGCAGTCATTGCAGGCAGCCCACTGCTTATCAACGCAGGTGGTTCAAACCCTAAATTCATCTGCGCACCAGAGACCGCCATACCTGGCGACTTTTGTAGATCAGAGAAATGAAGCAGCAGGTCCCTGCGATTAACATCGGCGTGTAAGGAATCAAAGCCACCGGTCAGAATCAAACTTTCAGTAACTGGTGTGCTGCACCCTGATCTGCGGACAAAATCATTTAAATCAATGTAGGGACGGCCAGCGATAATTGATTGCACCTCAGTGTCGCTAATTCCGGCAACAGTTGATAAGGCGATACGGATTGCGTTGCCATGATCTTCTACGCGATACATCGAATCAGATGTGTTGACATCAATAGGTGCAATGGTGATTCCCATTTGTCTGGCTTCATCAACAATCAAACGTTTGGGGTACATGCCTGGGTCATGGGTTAAGACAGCAGCAAGAAATGCTGCCGGGTAATGGGTCTTAAGCCAAGCGGATTGATATGTAGGCAGCGCAAAAGCTGCAGCATGTGCTTTGCAAAAACCAAAGGATGCAAAGGCGCGCAGTACATCCCAGATCTCTTGAATAATTGGTAGCTCATACCCTTTGGCGGTTGCTGCAGGAAAGAACCAATCACAGACCTCCTGTTGACCTGCGCGCTCCCCCAGTGATCTGCGCTTTTCATCTGCAGTTGCCAATGAAACCCCGGTCATCGTTGCGATGATCTGAATAACCTGTTCATGGAAGACAACAACGCCTTCGGTGTGGGCCAAAATCTCATATAAATCAGGGTGAATTATCTGGGCTGGGCTCCACCCATGACGAGCTTTGAGAAATGGCGTGATCATGTCGCTTTTGACCGGCCCCGGTCTAAACAAGGAGATATCAATAATTAAATCGGTAAAGGTTGTCGGTGCAAGCTTTCCAACAAGTTCGCGTTGTCCTGGGCTTTCTACCTGAAAGATTCCGAGGGTGCGGGTTGATTGAATTAATTGGTAGGTCGCTGCATCATCTAGTGGCACGGTATCAATATCAACAACTTCTTTGTGAACCCGTTCAATCTCCTTCATTGAGTACGCAATAGTTGATTGCATCCGAACACCTAAGACATCTAGCTTTAACAATCCCACCGCTTCAACATCATCCTTATCAAAGGCGACCATAGGGTAACCACCTGCGCTGCTCATTAATGGTGCGCGATCTAAAAAACCACCATCTGATAAAACAATGGCGCATGGATGCATCGCAAGGTGGCGTGGCAATCCATCAAGGCGCTGTGCCATTTCAATTGTTGCCGCCATTAATGGCGCAGAAGTATTTAACCTTCGAAGTTCAGGCAGGGATTCAAGGGTTGCTGCAATATTGCGCGCACGCACATGTGGCATTGATTTTGCCAACATGTCGATCTCCATACCCGGCAAACCAAGTGCGGCCCCGGCATCACGGATCGCATGGCGCGCGCGATAGGTATCGACCATGGCAACAACTGCGCACCGTGATTGGTTAGCAGGTGATGTCCAATCGCTATCGCCATATCTTTTAAAGACCATGTCATAGATTTCAAGACGTCTTGCAGATTCCACATCGATATCAATATCTGGCAGGGCTCTGCGTAAGGGAGAACAGAAACGCTCCATCAATAAACCATGCTGCATCGGATCTACACCTGAGATTCCAAGTAGGTGACAGATCAGTGAGCCTGCACCGCTGCCACGAGCTGCAACACGGATTCCTGCATCACGTGCCATATCTGAAATATCTGCAACTGTTAAAAAGTATGACTCGTAACCAAGTGTTGCAACGGTTGCAAGCTCATCATCTAAACGTGCACGTGCTTTGCTGATCTGATCGCTGCTGCTGTATCGCCAGTTGATTCCGGCTTCGCTGCGAGAACGCAGCAAGGTGCGCATCTCTTGTGCGGTATTTACACCTACAACATGGGGCTCTGGCAGGTGGGCTCCCCCTAAACCAATATCGCGTTGTGGCGATAGCAAGGAACGTTCAGCCCATTCGCGGGTTGTCTTTAACAGCGCACGAGGTGTTCGCTCACCTGCAGCACGTGCGACTTCAGCTGCCAGTGAAATCATCTCATCACTGGATTTCAAAAAGCCTTCAGCGTTACGTCTTTCGATATGACGATCATGCAATGGCACTAGCTGTCGTACGCAATCTAAAACATCTGCCACCGGCCCATCGGTGCGATCCTTCATCCGTACGGCGTTGGTGATAACTGCATCAATATCGTTATCGCGGGCAAAGATTAAGGAGCGGGCGGCATGTTCAGTAGATCGCGGTCCACGACCTGCAACAAGGTGTGAAACACATTCAATCGCGTTATTAGCAAATAGATCCCGGGTTTGATTAAAGATAGATAGCGCTTGATCAAAGCGATGGTTCTGTATCGCATCGCTGATCGGTGATTCGGGGCCATGCATTGCATAGACATTGGTGCTGTACTGGCTGAACTGTTGTAGAAAATCTAAGGTTAAAACTGGGATGCGGGTATCACTTGTCATCGTTAGCGATGTCATTAATCTGCACAGCGAGCGCCATCCCCCATCGCTGTGTGCCAGCAATGTGATGCGACCTTTTGCCAATCCAAATTTTGTTGGCCCCAGGTCGATAGCGCAGTTGACTCCGATGATCGGTGCGATTCCGTAATCAACACAACTTTGCGTAAAACGGATAGCACCAGCCAACCCATCACGATCTGTTAGCGCTAGCGCCGGCATTTCAAACTCGGCTGCGCGCTGAACTAGATCGTGGGGTTGAGTAGTTCCATATTTCAATGAGTACCCGCTGGCAACATTGAGGTGAATAAAGCTCATACGTTACGGATAATCCACTGACCTGTTACTTCATCACGTTCGAGTTCAAAGGTTGTTAGTGCGCCGATAGGTGCCGCCTCTACCCTCCACACAGCCCGTGCCCTGTCTCTTATACACATCTGACGCTGCCGAC
>CALMBJ010000005.1 GCA_937860175.1 uncultured Actinomycetes bacterium | reverse complement strand
ATATTTGAGACGAAAACTGTAGGAACCTGTGCGGGAAGAAGCTCATGAACTCCGTTGTATCCCGTTGCACAAATACCTGCATCAAAGGCATGTAAGACCTTTGCAAGCGGGAAGTATCTAGCAACCTTCAGATCTAATCCTTCTGGTGCGAGAGATTTTCCATCTTTATCAACCGGTGCCTTAGTCAGAATAACCTGTAGATCCTTCCAACCAAGCAAACCTGAAAGTGCTGCAGTCATTTTTTCATTGACATCGCTATCGCCTGTTCCTAATTGAACTAGTGCGGTTGGTCGATTCAAATCGAGGCCAAGTGCTTTGCGAGCCTCCTCACGTGTCATCGCATCCTCTTTACGGAAGAGTGAAACTGGTGAGGTTAAAACTGAATCCTTACGGGTTGCTGTCGGACCAAAATCATATGAACGTGCAATGTCGCCAGGCTCAATTACCTTATCCATCATCGCCGATTGCAAACCTAAAACAAATCGTTGTGGCTTCTTCTGCCACAGACCGCGACGTACCCACACAAGCTTTAGATCTGGGTTTGAATTCTTTGCAGCGATCACACCTGGATAAGGAACAACGCCATCAAATGACAAAACCTTTGCGCCAGTTTCTTCAACGAGAGCAAGCAAACGATCGCGTAGATAGATATCCCACTTTTCGCGGGTCATCCACATTCGATCTTTTCCTGGAATGTACTCGCAGCGAATGCCCATAAATGATGGAATCTCGGCGATGCCGCCCGCCATTGAAACAATGATTGGGTTAGCGACCTCTTTAAGCGCAACCGCAACCGCACTTGCCCGGGCTAGGTGGCCCATTCCAACTCCATTGCTTGTCGCAAGGATGATCGTTGGTTTTTCCATATGTGTTAATTACTCCAAGATGAGTGCAGTGGTCTTCCCTCAGCATAACCTGCTGAAGATTGAACGCCAACAGTTGCACGCTCTGCAAACTCATTGATGTTCCTTGCACCTGCATATGTAAATGAAGAGCGAACTCCGGCAATGATTTCATCCAGCAAATCCTCAACACCGGGGCGAGCAGGGTTGAGGAACATGCGAGAGGTAGAGATTCCCTCTTCAAACAAAGCCTTGCGAGCGCGATCAAATGCATCCTCTGCAGATGTACGTGCAGCTACTGCGCGAGCAGATGCCATTCCAAATGACTCTTTATACAAACGACCATTTGCATCGGTTTGTAGATCTCCCGGAGACTCATAAGTTCCCGCAAACCAGGAGCCGATCATTACCTGTGAGGCACCAGCGGCTAACGCCAGCGCAACATCGCGCGGATGACGAACTCCACCATCGGCCCACACATGTGCGCCAAGCTTTTTGGTCTCTGCTGCACACTCTAAAACCGCTGAGAATTGTGGGCGTCCTACACCTGTTTGCATACGTGTTGTACACATCGCTCCGGGACCAACGCCAACCTTGATGATGTTTGCACCAGCTTCAACTAGATCATGTGCACCCTGCGCCGTAACAACATTTCCGGCAACGATAGGAACCTTTGGATTGATTGCACGGATCGCAGCCAATGCTTCAAGCATCTTCTTTTGGTGACCATGTGCGGTATCTACAACTAGTACATCTGCGCCAGATTCAATCAACGCCGCTGCTTTTGCCGCTACATCGCCATTAATTCCAACCGCTGCTGCAATACGAAGACGGCCTTGTGCATCAACGGCTGGAGAGTACAAAGTTCCGCGAAGTGCACCAAGTCGGGTCATGATTCCAACCAGATCACCATTGCTAGACACAACAGGTGCCAACTTGTGACGATGTTGGTTTAGAAAATCAAAGGCTTCACGTGCACCTAATGTGTCTGGCATCGTTGTTAAGTTTTTACTCATCACTTGACCTAATTGCGTGAAGCGATCAACGCTCTTGCAATCTTCTTCAGTAATGATTCCGACTGGCTTTCCATTTTCAACAACTACAACCGCGCCATGTGCACGCTTGTGTAACAAGCTGATTGCATCTGCAACCGTTGATTGTGGTGACAGGGTGATAGGAGTATCAAAGAAAGGGTGACGCTGCTTTACCCATTTGATGACATCATCAACAACAGCGTGCGGAATATCCTGTGGGATAACAGTTAATCCACCGCGACGAGCAATTGTCTCTGCCATTCGTCGTCCTGCAATAGCTGTCATGTTTGCAACAACTAGCGGAATCGTTGTTCCTGTTCCATCTATGGATGAAAGATCGACATCCATTCGTGATGAAAGTTCGGAACGGCTTGGCACCATGAAAACATCGTCATAGGTGAGGTCGTGGGTAGCTTCATTTATGAATCGCACGTAGGTAAACAATACTCAGGTAGACTGGAGAGATGTCTAATCCGCTCATTTCTGTACGTGGTTTAACCAAGGTTTTCGGGGATTTCACCGCTGTAAACGGCATCGACTTCGATGTGGCTAAGGGTGAGTCCTTCGGTTTACTTGGCCCCAACGGCGCTGGTAAATCAACCACCATGCGGATCTTGGCTGCCACATCGACCAGAACCTCAGGAACTGTCGAGATCCTAGGCAAGGACCCAGAGCAGTTTGGCCCACTTGTTCGCGCGCACTTAGGTGTTGTGCCACAACAAGATAACCTGGATAACGAGCTAACAGTTACAGAAAATCTATACATCTATGGACGCTACTTTGGTTTGTCAAAGAAGTTTATTAAGAACAAGATTGAAGAGCTTCTTGAGTTTGCTCAGTTAGAAGAAAAGCGTGATGTAAAGGTTGAAGCGCTCAGTGGCGGAATGAAGCGCCGTTTAACAATTGCGCGCGGTTTAGTAAGTGAGCCAGATATTTTGTTACTTGATGAACCAACTACCGGTTTAGATCCACAAGCACGACATATTTTGTGGGATCGCTTGTTCCGCCTTAAGGAACAAGGTGTCACCCTTGTTCTAACAACACACTTCATGGATGAAGCAGAGCAACTATGTGATCGTCTTGTTGTAATGGATAAGGGCTCCATCATGGCTGAGGGATCACCTGCCGGATTGATTAAAGAGTATTCAAGCAAGGAAGTTCTTGAGGTTCGCTTTGGTAGCGACCGTAACAAAGAGGTTGCACCGCAGCTTGCTCAAATTTGCGAGCGTATGGAAACGCTTCCAGATCGCTTACTGATGTACACCGAAGATGGCGAACAACTTCTTGAGCAAATTACAGCGATGAAGCTACATCCAACTACCTCGCTTGTTCGTCGTAGCTCACTTGAGGATGTCTTCCTACGTCTAACCGGAAGAACCCTGATTGAATGAACGCAGGTATTGATGTTCCACAGATTCAGCGTTTTGGGGCTTTGTATATAGCTTCAGCACGTTTGAAGTCGATGTCTAAGTGGCGAACAATTATTGCGGCCGTTGATATTGGAAACCCATTTTTCTATTTAATCGCGGTGGGCATTGGTATTGGCGTACTTGTAGAACAAGGTTCGGGCACAAGCGGCACAAATGGCATTAAATACATAGCTTTTATCGCACCTGCGTTGCTGGCAAATACCGCAATTACAGGCATTATGGATGAAACAGTGTTTCCAACCATTGAAGGATTCAAGTGGCGCAAACTCTTCTTTGCGCAAAATGCCACCCCAATTACTGGACGTCAGATAGCAATCGGTGTGTATCTGGCAGCACTATGCCGTGCAATCTTTTCAGTAAGCATTTACTACATTTTATTGCTCGCCTTCAATGTTGTTGATTTTGGCGTAAGCATTTTGTTATTGCCTGTTGCTGTTCTCGGTGGTGGTGCTTTTGGTGCAGTAATCTTGTTTGCTGCGGCAAAGATTGAAAAAGATGATCAATTCTTTAACATCCTTGGCCGCCTCGTGATTATGCCGATGTTCTTGTTCTCTGGAACATTCTTTCCTTTGTCTTCGATGCCGATTTACCTTCAGCCAATTGGTTGGATCTCACCGTTGTGGCATGCAACTGAACTAGGCCGTGAAGCTGCCTACGATTACGGAGTCAGCAACTTAATGGTGATTGTTCACTTCTTAGTTCTTGCGACATTAGTTGTTGTTGGATTAATTCTCGCTACTCGCCAATTTGAAAAGAGGTTGGCAAAGTGAAGACCGCAGTTCAAATTGCAGAGAGCAGAAAATCCAGTGCCATGTTTGCTGGTCGCCCACATGTTCTTCTAGAGCGCGGGTGGATCGCCTTTAGAACCTCTACCTGGATTCCAGTTGTTACCGGTTTTATTGAGCCAGTTTTATTCCTGCTCGCCTTTGGTTACGGCATGGGAAGCCTTGTTGGAGATGTAACTACAGGAAACACAACAATTGATTACACCCTCTTTATTGCACCTGGTTTGCTTGCAAACAGTGCGATGAATGGTGCGATTTATGATTCAACCTGGAATGTTTTTTGGAAACTCAATGAATCCAAGCTTTATAAGACCATGCTCTCAACACCGCTTGGACCACTTGATATCGCCCTCGGTGAGATCACTTGGGCCTTAATTAGAGGCCTGGTGTACTCACTTGGCTTCTTAACTGTGGTTACCGCCTTGGGTCTAACACCAAGCTTCTGGGCGATCCTGGCTATTCCAGCGGCGTCCTTAATCGCTTTTGGCTTTGCCTCATTCGGTATGGCCATTACCTCGTACTTCAAGACCTACCAACAGATGGGCTTTATTAACATCGTCTTGCTGCCAATGACCTTGTTCTCAGGCTCGCTCTACCCAATCTCTGTCTACCCAGATTGGTTGGAAAAGATAATCATGGCCTTGCCGCTGTGGCATGGAATCGAATTGGTTCGCGCCTTTTGGTTTGGAAATCTAACCTCAGGAGTCTTTGTACATATCGCATACTTCTTAGTGATGATCGCTGTAGGACTATTTGTTACCTCACGTAGATTACGAGCTTTGTTCCTTCGTTAATCCTTGCTGTAGCGAGCATCAGGTACCAAAGGCGGACACTTCCAACCTGGTGCAATTACCGGTTCAAAATGCCACCATTCATTTTCGAAAACGCGGCACAAACCAAACTTGCTTCCGTGAATCTCTAACCAGCCGGCACCCACTGGTTCATCTGGATAATTAACATCAATAGCAATGCCCCATGGATGATGCGATATCAATGGAGGTGCAACCCACTTACTTGCCTCATTTTTGGATCCATACTTGCGAACCGCTTGATTAAACAAAGTTTGCTGACGGCTAAGAGTTCGAAAACCTGAAACTATGTAAATGGTCTCTCCCTCTTTCTTTGCTGCTGCTTGTGCTGCTTGAAAGCGGTACATAAGTTGCTTATCTACATCGCTCGGACGGATCAAGGAACGAGAAATTGCGCCCGCACCTAAAGAAACCTCGGTTTTTTCACATCCCTTAATTACATTGGAAATACGCAAAAGCTTTGTTTTTTTATTCATGCATTGCAATGGAATTGTGTCCGAAGCGTGAGATACCTCATTAAAGAGTGAAAAAACCAATAAAAAGGCTATAAAAACCCTGGTTTTTCTCATGGCTGCAGTCTACGGGGTTGCTTTTTAAATAAAGCATGGGAGAATTAGGCCTTAGTTAAAACTAACTAAAAAACGAACCGGGAGAGTACTTCTCAAACGAGTTTCAAAAGCTGAAACCTTTGCCGTACAAGTTTTACAAATGCTGACACCGAATAACCATAAGCAAACATTTAGATTTGTTCCGTCCACTTCAACTCCGATTGACCCAAAACGGGTCGAGGATATTCTCAAGCAAGAGTGGGAACTATTTACTAAGGGAACAGGCAAGAGCGCAGAAGAGAGCCGCCGTTCATTCAAGGCGTTGCCATTAGGCGTTACCTCAAGCTTCCAGCACTGGGATCCATATCCGATCTCAATCGCTAGCGCCAAGGGCGCATACATGACAGATGTTGATGGCCGACAGCTGCTCGACCTATCAATGGGTTTTGGAGCAATGTTTGCAGGTCACCTCAATCCAACTGTTATCGAAGAGATCGAGAGCTCATTAACTACTGGAATGCTCTTTGTGACTCCGTCACCGATTTCAACTGATGCAGCAGAGCGAATCTGTAAGCGCTTTGAGATTGACCAGGTTCGCTTTACTAACAGCGGAACTGAATCAACGATGTACGCAGTACGTGTTGCTCGCTCTGCCACAGAGAAGATGGGAATACTCAAGATCGAAGGTGGTTACCACGGTAGCTACGATCCATTTGTAGTCTCTTCAAAGCCACCGCTAGATAAAATTGGAAATCCAGAAAAGCCAAAGGCATATATCGACTCCAACCTGGTTCCAGGTGATATCTACGTTGTACCTTTCAACAACATCGAAGCGCTTGAGAAGATGTTCAAGAAAAATGCAAAGAAGCTTGCTTGCTTTATCGTTGAACCAGTTCTTGAAAACCTTGCAATTGTTCTTCCTGATGAGGGATACCTAGAGCGCGTTCGCGAACTATGCGATCAGTACAACGTTGTTCTTATCTTTGATGAGGTAAAGACAGGCCTGACCGCAGGTGCACACGGTGCATCTGTTCGCCTAGGTGTGCAGCCAGATTTGATCACCCTTGCAAAATCAATCGGTGGTGGAGTCCCTCTTGCAGCCTTTGGTGGCAAGAAGAAGTACATGGACTTTGTGACAAACGGCAAAATGGCCCACTTCGGAACATTTAACGGTAACCCGCTAGCAATGGCTGGAATCCGTGCAATCGATCGCATCTGCACCGATGAAGCGTTGGCTGCAGCTGAAACCCTTAACCAGCAAGCGTTAGATCGCATCAGCGCGATTATCGAGGAGTACCAACTCCCTGCACACACTGTTGGATTCGGCGTAAAGGGCTGTGTCACCTGGTCTACAACACCTGTTCGCAACTACCGCGATTACAAGGCAACTGATTTCACCGTGGCAGAAGCACATTGGTTGTTTGCACTTAACCGCGGAATCATCACGCCTCCGGGCTTAGATGAGCAGTGGTTAATCTCTTTGGCACATGGCCAAACAGAGATTGATCTACTTGTCGAAGATTTCCGTGAGTTTGCTATAGCGCTTCGAGCATAATTCGAACCGCTTTAACCATCTGATTCAACGGCATCGTAGGTAAACCGGGGAACTCCCCTGCCTGCTCATCCATCAGTGGAACATGCACAAATCCGCTACGCACATTTGTGCCGGCAAACTTGTTTTGCATCACATAGAAGATGTGG
>CALMBJ010000004.1 GCA_937860175.1 uncultured Actinomycetes bacterium | reverse complement strand
AGGTACAACTGATATCACGACCAAGCGTCCCTATCAGCGACCAATTAATACTGTTTTTCAGAACTATGCACTGTTTCCACATTTAACTATCTTTGAGAACATTGCATTTGGTCTTCGCCGTCGTGGAATTAAAAATGTCGATGCAGATGTAAACAAGGTATTAGAGCTTGTCGAGCTTCCACATCTTGCGCAGCGCAAACCAACACAACTTTCAGGTGGACAACAGCAGCGCATCGCTTTAGCGCGCGCCATTGTGAACCGTCCAGCGTTGTTGCTTTTGGATGAGCCATTGGGTGCACTTGATCTCAAACTCCGTCGACAGATGCAGATTGAGCTCAAGTGGATCCAGCGCGAGGTTGGGCTCACCTTCGTTCACGTTACCCATGATCAGGAGGAGGCCATGACTATGGCTGACACCATCGCGGTTATGAATGAGGGAGAGATTGAACAAATGGGATCTCCTGCCGATCTCTATGACAACCCAAAGACCGCTTTTGTTGCAAACTTCTTGGGTCAATCAAACTTGATCAAGGGTCGCATTGAAGGATCAGATGGCGATAACTTGGTTGTCGATCTCTTTGGGCAGAAGATTGCGATGCCTAAGAAGCGCTCACATGCGGTTGATAACTCAATCTATGCCGGAATTCGCCCAGAAAAATTCCGTATCTCATTAGTCGGAACCCCTACACGTGGAAATACTTTGGTTGGTGGGCGCATCGAAGATGTTTCATACATCGGTGTATCAACTCAGTACCAAGTACTTATGCCTTGGGGTCAAGAGCTAATGGTTTTTGAGCAAAATGATGACGGTGTTGCACCATTTGATAAGGGCGATGAGGTTGTTATTTCTTGGGAGCCTAACTTCACCTTTGCACTTCGCGGAGATGAGGATGCCGAAGCTGGTACAGAGGTAATTCCTGAGGATCTCGACGAAGAATGAGTGCAATCTTGACTAAGGTGAAGCTGCCTTACCTGTTGCTACTTCCAGGTTTTCTCTTTCTCTTCACCTTCTTCGTTTTGCCCATCATCAACCTTGCGCAAACCTCTACTCAAACCCCAGTTGCTAACGGCGATACGGGCCAATACGAGCAAACCTTACGTTTCTCAAACTACATCGATGCTTTTACTGAAAATCAAGAACAGTTTGCCCGCTCATTCATCTATGCGCTGTGCGCAACTGTGTTGGCACTTGCGATTGCATATCCGCTAGCTTATGCAATCGCCTTTAAGGCCGGAAGATTTAAGAACTTTTTGTTGGTTCTAGTTGTAGCACCCTTTTTGGTCTCCTTTTTGCTTCGCACCGTTGCCTGGAAGCAGATTCTTGGAGAGGAAGGGTTTATCGTTCCAACCCTTCGAACTATTGGAATCATTGGCGACAGTACAACGCTGACCTCAACCTCCTTTGCTGTAGTCATGGGTATGACTTATAACTTCCTTCCATTTATGACCTTGCCGCTGTATGCATCCCTTGAGCGTATTGATCCACGCACTATGGAGGCATCTGGTGATCTCTATGCAAATGGAATTACAACCTTCCGCAAGGTAACTCTGCCGCTATCTATGCCTGGAGTTGTTGCGGGAACCCTATTGACCTTCATTCCGGCAGCAGGAGATTTTGTAAACGCTGCGATTTTGGGCTCTCCAAACACCAGAATGATTGGAAATGTAATTGAGTCGCGCTACTTCAAAATTGTTGATTACCCAACAGCGGCGGCTCTCTCCTTCACCTTGATGGCGGCGATTTTGATCTTGGTAACACTCTATATTCGCAAAGCAGGAACGGAGGAGTTGGTATGACGATCCATACAAAGCAAAAAGATGCATCCATTCCAACAATCCCGCTGAACGCTCGCCTCTCTCGCTGGTTTGGGCGAAACCTAATTCGAATTTATGCACTTTTTGGCTTCACATACCTGTTCATTCCAGTCGCCTACACCTTTGTGTTTTCATTTAATGATTCCGGCAAATCCAATCTTGTGTGGAAGGGCTTTACGCTAGATAACTGGAAGAACCCATGTGGTGCGCCAGAGGTTTGTGAGGCGCTAGGAAACTCAATCAAAATTGGTTTGCTGGCAACAATCTTTTCAACAATTCTTGGAACGATGATCGCCTTTGCAATTGGTCGTTATGCATTCA
>CALMBJ010000003.1 GCA_937860175.1 uncultured Actinomycetes bacterium | reverse complement strand
GAACTGTTTCATTAAATGCATAACCTGCTTCTACATTAAATCCAGCTTCAGTTAACTCGTTAAGTGCTTGTTCACCGCTCCTACCAAGGTATGAAGCAAGGGCTATCTGTTCAATTCCCTTGGAGACTACAAGATTAACTGGGGTATCACGCTTGACCGATGTACCTGTTGCAGGAGAGGAAGAGATAACAAACCCCTTGGGAATATCAGAGTTAAATACTTCGGTAACTCTTCCCACCAAGAGTGGCCACTTTTTAATTACAAGTTGCGCTGCCTCTGGGGTTAAGCCAGTAACCATTGGAATTGAATAGCGCTCAGGACCTTTGGAGACAATCAAATTAACTGTTCCGCCAGCATCAACCTTGCCGCCACCTGCCGGAACACTTTCGATGATCTTTCCCTTTGGAATCTCTTCATCAAATCTATTCTCAACAACGACAGCGTTGAGCCCCAAGGGAGAAACAACATTGATTGCTTCATCAAAACTTCCACCGATAACTGATGGCACAACAACTCGAGATCCAGGACCAACAAGGGTCCACCAGCCGCCAACACCAAGAACAACCGCCAAAACCAAAGCAACTTTACGATTACGTCGAACCCGCTTACTAGCCCGCTTTTTCTTCTCTTCTTTGCGGCGAATCTCCTTAGTCGTTTCTACAACTGGAGCAGTTGTTTCAACTGGTGCAACCTCTTTGACCTTTTTGCGCGGCTTTTCCCTGATGGGTTCAACAGGCAGATCTAAACCTAGATCCATCTGATTCTTGCGTGGATCTAAATCTATTTGGATCTGCTGCAAACGCTCTAAAAAATCTCCAGCGGTACGTGGACGCTCATCAGGGTTCTTGGCAGTGGCGCTTGCTATCAATTGATCTAGCGCTTGCGGTATCTCTTTGCGCTTGCTGCGCAAAGGTGGAATCTCCTCATTGACATGCATGTACGCGATTTGAATAGGGGAATCAGCCGAGAATGGCTTTTCACCGGTGAGCATTTCGTATGCAACGATTCCGGCGGCGTACACATCGCTGCGAGAATCTGCCACCCCGCGCTGTACCTGCTCTGGAGACAGATAAGAAACGCTTCCTAGAATCACACTTGATTCAGCGGTCATTGTGGAGCCAATGAGTTCGCCTCGCGCTAAACCAAAGTCAGCGATCTTGATGCGACCCTCTTTAGAGATCAATATGTTTTCAGGCTTAATATCACGGTGAACAATGCCCAGTGCATGCGCTGCAGCAAGGGCGCTCAATATTGGCGTTAAGTAGTTAATCGCATCTTTAATCTCAAATCGACCACGCTCATTGAGGTACTCGCGAAGGGTATGACCTTCAATTAACTCCATCACTAAAAAGACTGCAGGGACTCCACTTTGATTCCACCCTTGATCTTGTACCGCCACAATATTGGGATGAGATAAAGCAGCCGCAGCCTTTGCCTCCTTTATGAAGCGCGAAACAAAGGCTTCATCTTGAGCAAGGTGTGGGTGCATAATCTTGACCGCAACTTTTCTATCAAGTCGGGTATCAATTGCTTCATAGATAGAAGCCATTCCACCATTAGCAACCTGACGCAGTAATTGGTAGCGCCCATCAATGAGCTCTCCGGTCAGATCAGACATGTGCAGATTTTATGGAGCGCACCTTAGACATGGCTTAAGGGCGCGCCCAAAAGCCTCATGAAGTGAGTTTAAACTCGCAGTTTTCTCTGGTTTTATCCTCATTAAAGTGAATTGATTGTTGGATTTGCCATTGAAGCATTTCTTTTTCAATATGTGAACCATCGCGAGCCAGAACCCTTTTCAAGCCGGTTTCTGTATCAATATC
>CALMBJ010000002.1 GCA_937860175.1 uncultured Actinomycetes bacterium | reverse complement strand
TGTCGATAAAACCTTTTAACCTTTTAACCTGATTACTACATTTTTAGCCGATCTTAACCGATCACGAGATGAACCATCCCATGAGTTAATTATCGATAAATAGATGCAAAACGACCTTTACGAGCGGAATGATTATCGATAAATAAATAATAGGCTGAATTATTATCTATAAAACGATAAAAGGATAATGGCCTTAATGTCGATTTATATTAAAAAGGTTAAATATCTAAAGCCTTTCGTAGATTCATTAACTCTGTGCCATTGAGATCTCGCCAACGACCTTCGGGGGTATCTCCCAACGAGATCGGTCCGAACTTTGTTCTGATAAGGCGCAGGACATCTACGCCTACCGCCTCCATTAAGCGACGGATGATGTGGTACCTACCCTCATGAATCGAGACCTCAATCCATCGAGGAGAGAGCTGCTTGAAGGTTAGGACTCTACCCATGCCATCCTCTAGCTCCACCCCTTTGAGGAGGACCTTATCTACACCTGTTGGCAGAACCCCATCAAACTCAATGATGTAGGTCTTCTCCAGACCAAATGACGGGTGGGTGGCGCGGAAGGTCAAATCTCCATCATTTGTCAGCAGAATTAGGCCCTCTGAATCCTTATCCAGACGTCCCACATGGAACAAACGCTCCTTGCGAAGGTCGATAAAGTCATCTAAGGATGGGCGCCCTTCTGGGTCGTACATGGTAGACAAAACACCCTTTGGCTTATGAAGTGCAAGGTAAGACTTAGTCAAAGTTCTTGTAATTGTCTCACCATCAACCATTACTTGATCTGTTTCAGGGTCAAATTTGCTGCCCATCTCACGAATGGTGATTCCATTGACGGTTACGCGACCAGATTCGATTAATTCATCAGCGCCTCGACGGCTTGTGATTCCAGCATCTGCGATGATCTTGTTAAGCCTCATTTGGGCCATGGCTATCCTCCCGACAGTCAGGAGGTAAGGGTAGCGGAAGGTTTACTCGGTTAGCGAATCGAGAATCTCATCCAGGCCATCTAGATCTGGCAGATATGGCGCCAGCGCTGGTAGATCCTCAAGTGAGTTCAAGCCAAGACGCTCTAGAAAGTAGCTGGTGGTCTTGTACAAGATCGCACCTGTCTCATGCTCTAGCCCTGACTCCTCCACCAATCCACGGGTTATCAGCGTCTTCATAACCGCCTCAACATTGACCCCTCGAATAGCAGAGACTCGGGCCCGTGAGACAGGTTGGCGGTATGCGATCACTGAAAGGGTTTCAAGGGCGGCCTGGGTGAGTCGAGATTGCTGGCCATCGAGTACAAACTTCTCAACAACCGATGAGTAGCTCGGATGGCTGTAAAAGCGCCATCCCCCATTTATCTTACGGAGCATGAAGCCACGCTCCTCGTAGGAGCCCTCTAGCGCGGTCAAGGCCGCCTCAATCTCTTCAACTGGACGCTCCAAGACCTGCGCAAGAACAACCTCGGTCACCGGCTCATCTACGACCATGAGGATCGCTTCGATGGAACGTTCAACTTCTACATTAGACATTTTCGCCACTTTCTGTCGACTCTTCCATCTCTAAAACCACGGGTACATCAAACTCATCGGTGATCTCAACCTCGCCCTCAAGGCTTCCAGTCCAGCTGATGTGCAGCTCGCCCAGGGCGATCACCTGATCAAAGCGCAGGACGCCCTGACGGTAGAGATCCAGTAGCGCCAGGAACCTGGCCACAACTACAAGGGTGCTGTCGGCATCGGAGATCAGATTTCTAAAGCTTAAGGATTTTGAGTGGCGCAGCGCCTCTACCACCCTCTTTGACTCCTCTGTGACGCTCACAAGGGGCATATGCAGGTGTTCTACAGCCACAACGGGCGCAACCTTGGGGGTCAAGACCCGCTCAGCTATAGCTGCGAAGCGTTGGGCTCCCACGCCGATCAATACCTCTGGAAGCAGGCTGGCAAGGGCTGGATCTAATGCAACCACGCGTGGGAAGGATTTATCGGCGGCCAGTATGCGCTCGCTAAAGGTGGCCGCGATCTCCTTAAAGGCACGGTATTGAAGCAGACGGGCGAACAAAAGGTCGCGGGCTTCAAGTAGCGCCAGATCCTCCTCATCCTCCACCTCTCCAGATGGAAGTAAGCGCGCCGCCTTGAGATCAAGCAGGGTGGCTGCCACAACTAGAAACTCTGTGGCTTGATCCAAATCCCATCCCTGACCCGATGCCTCAAGGGCGCGGATGAAGGAGATGAACTCATCGGTGACGATGCTCAGGGCGACCTCAGTGACATCCATCTTGTGGCGTGAGATCAGCTGGAGCAGGAGATCAAAGGGGCCATCAAAGTTGGAAAGATGTACGGAGAAGCCACCCGTGGATGGGTTTACATCAACGCCATCCTCAACCGTGGTCTCTGAAGCTAAAGCCATGAGCGCACCCTACTTCACGCTTGCCTGTTTTCTGTGTACCGCATAGGCTCTTTGCTATATCAGGAAAGAGGTTTGAAGATTGAACGCTAAATCGACAATTGCAGAGGATGTAGCAACTACATCGACCCTGCTTGGCACAGCTGCCAAAAGCTTTCCTACCCCCGCACCGCTGGCCGAGCATGGC
>CALMBJ010000001.1 GCA_937860175.1 uncultured Actinomycetes bacterium | reverse complement strand
TTCTGCCTGTCTCGTGGGCTCGGAGATGTGTATAAGAGACAGCATTTGTTTTGGGTGGTCGCGGTATGGAGATTGTCTACGATGATCTTGCGCTAGGTGGTTTCATTACACGAGCTACAGATATCACGCCGGATCACCCGGTGCTGGTAGACCGCTTTCTTGATAACGCCATCGAGATAGATGTTGATGCCCTCTTTGATGGGGAAGAATTATTCCTGGGTGGAGTAATGGAGCATATTGAAGAGGCTGGTATTCACAGTGGAGATAGTGCTTGTGTACTTCCATCAATGACCGTTACAGCCGAACAGCGTGATGAGATTCGCATTGCGACTGAAAAGATTGCTCGTGGAGTTAATGTACGCGGTTTGATCAATATTCAATTTGCGATTGCAGACAATACTTTGTATGTGCTTGAAGCAAACCCGCGTGCATCAAGAACTGTTCCCTTTGTCAGCAAGGCAAGTGGGGTACCACTTGCAAAGGCGGCAGCACGGATTTCTGTTGGAACCAGCATCAAGGAGTTGCGAGATTCGGGCATCCTTCCGAAATCAGGTGATGGTGTAGCAAGAGGTGTTTCAGTTAAGGAAGCGGTTCTTCCGTGGAATAGATTTAGACGTACCGATGGTCGTGGAGTTGATGCGGTTCTCGGTCCCGAGATGCGTTCCACCGGTGAGGTTATGGGTATCTCACCAACATTTGGCGAGAGTTATGCCAAGAGCCAAATTGCTGCCTTCGGCCCATTGCCAAAATCTGGAACCGTCTTCATCTCCCTCGCAGATAAAGATAAGGACACGGGTGTTGAACCAGCGCTCGGTTTCTCTGAGCTCGGTTTTCATATCCTTGCCACCGATGGCACGGCGGACTTTCTTCGCACAAAGGGCATTGAGTGCACGACGGTCCGTAAGCACTCTGAAGGAACAGGCAAACTCGGAGAAAAAACCATCGTTGACATCATCAATGGTGGCGAGATTGACCTTGTCATCAACACTCCGGTTGGTAGAGGTACACGAGCAGATGGTTGGGCAATTCGTACCGCAGCGGTTCAAAGGTCGATCCCATGCATCACGACCACTGCAGGCTTTAGCGCCGCGGTAGATGCAATTCGATTTTTGCAAGCCAGTCCGCTTAGCATTAAATCGCTTCAGGAATGGCTGGCTTAAATGTCACAGATAAATAAGAGTGCCAAGCAGCTCCTTGCACCCATTGTGAGCAATAAAAAGGTTGGTCAGTACCACCAGATCATCATCAATGTTGGCGATGTGGCCGCCGCGTGCAAACCTGGAAACTTCGTCGCAATTAGCGTCGGTGGCGATTCTTCAAGAATGGTTTTGCGTCGAGCTTTTGCTATCTCACGAGTATCAACCTCAACTACGGTGGGCGGCACAATGGAGCTCATCGTTGCGCCTCATGGCCAGGGAAGTAAGTGGTTGTGCGCGCAAAATGAAGGGGCGATGATCGATCTTGTGGCTCCTTTGGGAACCGCCTTTGGGATTCCAACGGAGCCAGTTCCGGTTTTGTTAGTAGGTGGAGGTTATGGATCAGCTCCTTTGTTTGGTTTAGCTGAGTTACTGAACTCCCGTGGTTGTCGTGTGGAT